>NZ_JAERJS010000027.1:0-47406 GCF_018257525.1 Tatumella sp. JGM130
GTGTTTTGGCGAATACAAAACTAACCACTTTTACCGCCGTTTTCTATTAATTCACGCTAAGGTGCGATGAACCAAAAAAAAGGCCCCGACCTGTGGTCAGAGCCTTTTCCGGTGCCTGACACCGCTTACGGATTACCCTTAATGCTGGTGCGAACAGAAATCAATCACCATCCGGCCTTTGATTTTCCCGTTCTCCATTTCGTGGAAAATAGTATTTATATCTTCAACCTGACGCTTTTCGACTTTCGGTACTACTTTCCCCTCAGCGGCAAACTGGAAGGCTTCCGCCAGATCACCACGGGTACCGACCAGTGACCCGACAACTTCGATACCGTCCAGAACCAGACGGGGAATATCCAGACTCATAGCTTCCGGCGGCAGACCGACAGCAACCACACGGCCACCGGCGCGGACGCAGTATACTGCTGAGTTAAACGCCGATTTTGCTACCGCAGTGACTACCGCCGCATGAGCGCCGCCGAACTTTTCCTGCATCACTTTGGCAGCATCATCTTTCAGAGGGTTGATGGTCAGGTCTGCCCCCATTTCACGGGCAAACTCCAGTTGTGCTTCATTGACATCAATCGCCACGACTTTGGCATTGAATACATTTTTTGCATACTGTAATGCCAGATTACCCAGCCCGCCCAGGCCATAAATCGCAATCCACTGTCCGGGACGAATTTTAGATACTTTCACTGCTTTATAAGTCGTAACCCCGGCACAGGTAATACTGCTGGCGGCCGCCGGGTCAAGGCCTTCCGGTACTTTCACCGCATAATCTGCCACCACAATGCACTCTTCGGCCATACCGCCATCCACGCTGTAACCGGCATTTTTTACGCTGCGACACAGAGTCTCATTACCACTGTCACAGTATTCACAGTGGCCGCAGCCCTGGAAAAACCAGGCGACGCTGGCCCGGTCACCGGGTTTAAGCGAGGTTACACCCGGACCAATCTGTTTAACAATCCCGATACCTTCATGACCGAGGATAACCCCGGTTTTATCGCCAAAATCACCATTTTTAACGTGGAGGTCCGTATGACACACACCGCAATACTCCATCTGCAGCAGCGCTTCACCATGCTCCAGGGGACGTAACTTTTTATCAACAATTTCAACACTATGATCTTTAGTAACGACTGCTGCTTTCATAATGGAACTCCTGTTAAAAGGGTAAAAAGACCACGTAATATCTGCTGGCCACAAGGTTAACTGACCTGCTGCAGATAAGCCTTGATTCGCATCACGTAAAGGTTAATTAAATTGATCCTTTGAACGGAATCTGCGCTAACAGTATAGCTAAACTAATGGCTCCCCTGACATTTAATGCTATTCGCCGGGTTTATTACTTAAGATAAACAGGTAGAGCTACCGGCAATGAGCTATCCTGTGTTCCGACAGCTTATATCCTCACCACTCCCGGAACTGATACCGGAATGGTTATCCCAAGAGTAAGGAGATCATATGTCACAAGGTTTCAATGCACTGGCTGAAAAACGCAGAACTATTTATGCACTGGGTCCGGCACTGCCACTGGCAGAAGATGATGTTATTGCCCTGATTCAGACAGCAATCAGAAATTCACCGTCTGCGTTTAATTCCCAGAGTTCGCGGGCCCTGATTCTGCTCGGTGAACAACACAAACATTTCTGGTCCCTGACCAAAGAACAGCTGAGAAAACGTGTTCCTGCGGATGCATTTGCAGCGACCGATAAAAAAATTGATAGTTTTGCCGCTGCGGCAGGCTCAGTACTGTTTTTTGAAGACCAGCAGGTGGTTAGCGAATTACAACAGCAGTTTGCGGCATATGCGGATAACTTCCCAGTCTGGTCAGAACAGAGCAGTGGTATTGCCCAGTATGCCGTCTGGCTGGCTCTGGCCGAAAAAGGTATCGGGGCAAATCTACAGCACTACAATCCGCTGGTAGATGACGATGTCCGGCAGACCTGGAATATACCGGTATCCTGGACATTGCGCGCTCAGATGAACTTCGGCTCGGTGGAAGCGCCTGCGGGTGAAAAAGGCTATATTGACGATAAGCAGCGTTTTATTGTTGCCCGTTAATACACTCTGATCTCAGGGCCGGTCACAATAACCGGCCCTGATTTTTTCGACTCAGTCAGACGTCAGAGCATCCAGCGCCTGCTGCAAATCGGCGATTAAATCCGCCGGATGCTCAATACCAATCGACACCCGTACAGTGGTATCGTAAATAGCAAAAGCTTCACGGGTTTCCCGGGCAACACCTGAGTGGGTAGTAGTGGCCGGATGACTGGCCAGAGACTCGGTCCCTCCCAGACTGACCGCCAGACGGAAAATCTGCAGGTGATTCAGAAAACGGAATGCCTCTTCCCGGCCATGACCGACATCAAACGAGAAGGTTGAGCCCGCCCCCTGACATTGCTCAGCAAACAGTTTACCTTCAGCGGTGGTGGCGTCTTTAAAGGGCAAATAATTCACTGCGGTAATTTTCGGGTGCTGTTGCAGGAATTCAGCTACCTGTTGCGCATTATTATTGGCTTTTTCCATGCGTAACTGCAGTGTTTCCAGTGAGCGGCCCAGCATCCAGCAGGAGTGCGGATCCAGCTGAGTACCAATCGCGCTGCGCATCTGGCGGATGGGTGCCATCAGTGCCCGGCTGCCCATCGCGGCACCGGCCACCAGATCCGAATGACCTCCGACATATTTCGTCAGGGAATAAACGCTGATATCTGCACCCAGCGCCAGAGGGCGCTGGAAGACCGGGCCCAGTAGCGTATTGTCACACACCACCACTGGCCGGAAACCCTGTAATGTTTCCAGCTCATCCGCCAGTTTCGCCAGTAAGCGAACATCCGCCAGTGAATTGGTCGGATTAGCCGGTGTTTCGGCAAAAATCACGCTGATACGGCCACCGGTCGCCGCCTGCCTGGCAGATAACAGCATCTGCGGATAATCCAGCGAGTTGCTCAGCGGACTGCTGCTGATCCCCAGACCAGCCAGTGTTTTATTAAACAGAGTTTCAGTACCACCGTATAACGGCTGAGTTTTTAAGACCACATCCCCCGGCTGACACAGAGTCAGCAGTACCGAGCTTATTGCCGACATCCCCGACGAAAAAAGAGCACAGCGCTCCGCGCCTTCATACAGGGCCAGCCGGTCTTCTGCGATTTCACTGTTCGGGTGATTAAACCTGGAATAGACCAGCCCTTCTCTGCTGCCTTCAGGCGCGGGCTTACGACCACTGGCGACATCAAAGAATGCCTGCCCTTCTTCTGCTGTACGGAAAATAAATGTGGACGTCAGAAACACCGGGGGTTTCACCGCCCCCTCGGATAACATCGGATCATAGCCGTAGCTGGTCATTAATGTTTCCGGGTGGAGCTGATGTTCACCCTGGCGGGTTTTTAATGTTTTATCGTCACTCATAGACCGTTCCTGTAATCGTTGTCCCCATCACCTGCGGTGGCGGGTGACGGGCCGTGCAGGTGAGTTACCTGATTTCACGGCAGTTATTGCTATATTATAACACTCTGTCATGGCACCTGGCCTGATTGATAGCAAAAATTGAACGATTAAATAACACTGAACAGTTGTGATTGCTGGTCACAGAATAATGAATAAAAAAAAGGGGCTGACCATTGGTCAACCCCTTGTTCTCTATTAACTTTCAGATGTCGCGTTAGCGATACCTTAGTTAAGACGCTCTTTGATACGAGCAGCCTTACCAGTACGCTCACGCAGGTAGTACAGTTTGGCCTGACGTACAGCACCACGACGTTTGACAGTAATGCTGTCAATTACCGGTGAGTGAGTCTGGAATACACGCTCAACACCTTCGCCGTTAGACATTTTGCGAACAGTGAATGCAGAGTGCAGACCGCGGTTACGGATTGCGATAACCACGCCCTCAAATGCCTGCAGACGTTTTTTAGAACCTTCAACGACCCATACTTTCACTTCCACGGAATCACCCGGACGGAATGAAGGTACATCCTGTTTCATCTGTTCTTGTTCAATTTGCTTAATAATGTTGCTCATAATTAAATCTCTTATCCTGGGTAAACTGATATTCAGGGAAGACTATTCTTCCGTATCATCATGTTGCTGCTGCTGATTTTCATGACGAAATTCACGCAGCAATTTAGCTTGCTCTTCAGTCAGAGCCAGGTTTTCCAGAAGTTCAGGTCTTCTCAGCCAGGTGCGACCCAGCGACTGTTTCATGCGCCAGCGGCGAATTTCAGCATGGTTGCCCGACAGTAAAACCGGCGGAACCTCCACACCCTCTAACACTTCAGGCCGGGTATAATGCGGACAATCCAGCAATCCTTCAGAAAACGAATCTTCGTCAGCCGATGCCTGTTTTCCCAGTACTCCCGGAATAAACCGGGCCACCGAGTCAATCATCGTCATTGCCGGCAGTTCCCCGCCACTGAGCACATAATCACCGATTGACCATTCTTCATCAATTTCGGCGTCTATTACCCGCTCATCAATACCTTCGTAACGACCACAGACCAGAATTAATTTCTGATCCGTCGCTAGTTCGCAAACCCCCTGTTGGTCAAGTTTGCGCCCCTGAGGTGACAGGTAAATTACCTTAGCGCCCTCACCTGCCGCTGCTTTGGCTGCATGGATAGCATCCCGTAAGGGTTGTACCATCATCAGCATTCCCGGCCCGCCACCGTAGGGGCGGTCGTCGACAGTACGATGCCTGTCATGTGTGAAGTCTCTGGGACTCCAGCACTGAATACTGAGCAGACCATTTTTGACAGCCCGGCCAGTTACCCCGTAATCGGTAATCGCACGAAACATCTCTGGAAACAGGCTAATCACACCAATCCACATAGCGTTCGCCGTTGGGTTACCGTTATCTCCGGAGATCAAAAACCAGGATCCCAGTCTACTTCAATTGTGCCAGTAGTGAGATCGACTTTCCTGATAACCTGTTCATAAAGAAACGGAATTAACCGCTCTTTCGCGCCAAAAGCATCTTTCAGATTTGCCTTTACGACTAACACGTCGTTCGATCCGGTTTCCATCATATCAATGACTTTTCCCATTTCGTAACCGTCAACGGTCATTACCTGGCAACCAATAAGGTCTTTCCAGTAATAATCACCGTCTTCCAGCGCGGGCAACTGCGTGGCATCAACCAGTATTTCACAATTGGTTAATTGCGCCGCCGCATCACGATCATCAATGCCTTTGACTTTGATAATCATGTCCTGATTATGATTTTTCCAGCCTTCCAGCTCAATCTGCTGCCATTTACCGGCACGCTGAATAAACCATGGCTGGTAATCAAAAATGCGATCAGCATCTTCGGTGGAAGAAAACACCTTGAGCCAACCACGAATACCGTAGGCCGCTCCCATTTTTCCTAAAATAAGGGAATTAATCGGAGGTTGCGCGGTAGATTTTCCGGTCATGCTCATGTTCGCCACCGTGACAGATTAAGCTGCTTTTTTTGCTTCTTTAACCAGCGCGTTAACGCGGTCAGAAACTGTGGCACCTAAGCCAACCCAATGTTCGATGCGGTCCAAATCCAGACGCACTGCTTCGGCCTGACCAGAAGCAACCGGGTTGAAGAAGCCAACACGCTCAATGAAACGACCATTACGCGCATTACGGCTGTCAGTAACGACAACCTGATAGAACGGACGCTTTTTAGCGCCGTGACGAGCCAAACGAATTGTTACCATAACATCCTCTTTAGTTAATAAAACACCCGGACCCCAGCGAGGGGCGGGGCCCGGGTGCAATATAAAAAGCCCGAAAATTTTACTCGTTTTGGAGTAAAAAGCAACCTGTAAGTCAATTACAGTTCGGACTTTTACTTTTCCGGCTTAACGGCCGGGAAATCCTGGCGGCATCATACCTTTCATGCCACGCATCATTTTGGCCATGCCGCCTTTCTTCATTTTCTTCATCATTCGCTGCATATCATCAAACTGTTTCAGCAAACGGTTAACATCCTGTACCTGCAGACCACACCCCGTGGCAATACGACGTTTACGTGATCCTTTAATAATTTCCGGCTTTTCGCGCTCTTTTCGCGTCATGGAATTGATAATGGCTTCCATACGTACCAGCACTTTATCGTCCATCTGCGATTTCACATTATCCGGCAACTGGCCCATACCCGGCAGTTTCCCCATCAGGCTGGCCATGCCGCCCATATTGCGCATTTGCTTTAACTGCTGCAGGAAGTCATTCAGATCAAAGCCATCGCCGGTCTTCAGTTTTTTGGCCAGTTTTTCGGCCTGATCGCGGTCAACCTTACTTTCGATATCCTCAATCAGCGACAGCATATCGCCCATACCGAGGATCCGCGAAGCAATACGGTCCGGGTAAAATGCTTCCAGTGCCTCGGTTTTTTCGCCCATCCCCATAAACTTAATCGGCTTACCGGTAATGTGACGAATGGACAAGGCAGCACCGCCACGCGCATCACCATCCACCTTGGTCAGAATGACCCCGGTCAACGGCAGGGCTTCATTAAAGGCTTTGGCGGTATTGGCCGCATCCTGCCCCGTCATTGCATCCACAACAAACAGGGTTTCTACCGGGTTAATCGCGGCATGTACCTGCTTAATCTCGTCCATCATCGCTTCGTCGACATGCAGACGACCGGCGGTATCTACCAGCAGCACATCATAAAACTTCAGACGGGCCTCATTTAATGCATGAGTGACGATATCGACAGGTTGCTGTGTGACATCTGAAGGACAGAAATCAACACCTACCTGTTCAGCCAGGGTTTCCAGCTGTTTAATTGCCGCCGGACGATAGACGTCGGCAGAAACCACTAATACTTTTTTCTTGTGCTTTTCTTTGAGAAATTTGCCTAACTTCCCGACACTGGTCGTTTTACCGGCACCCTGCAGACCCGCCATTAACACCACGGCCGGAGGCTGAGCTGCCAGGTTAAGGGTGTTATTTTCAGCACCCATTGCCGCGATCAGTTCATCACGGACAATTTTGATAAATTCCTGGCCCGGGGTCAGGCTTTTATTAACATCATGCCCGACTGCGCTTTCTTTCACCCGCGCGATAAATTCACGGACGACGGGTAAAGCAACGTCAGCTTCCAGTAACGCCATACGTACTTCACGCAGAGTGTCTTTAATATTGTCTTCTGTCAGCCTTCCGCGGCCGCTGATATTGCGCAGTGTTTGCGACAAACGATCGGTTAAATTATCAAACATTACCTTTCACTCAGAAAATATTGCGAAGCCGCCTCGGCGACATTTTCCTCGCAGTATAACATGAAGCGTTGCCGATCTCTGCAATTGACCTTCAGATCGTTTGGCGCAAGTCGCGGCTAACGCTATACTGCCTGTCTGAACCCTATATGATGACGAATACGATACCCTATATATGTCAGTTTTTGCGATTGTGGCACTCCTTGCCTATTCACTGAGTCTTGCTTTGATCATCCCGAGCCTGCTGACACGCAGCAGCGGCTGGCGGCGGCTGGCGATGCTATCGGCGGTTGTGGCACTGATTTGCCATGGTGTCGCGGTTGAGCAACGAATTTTTATTCTGAATGCAGAACAAAACTTTAGTTTGCTGAATATCGGTTCACTGGTCAGCCTGATGATCTGTGCGGTGATGACCATCGTTGCCTCACGGAATCGCGGCTGGCTGCTGCTGCCTTTTGTGTACAGTTTCGCCCTGATTAATCTGGCATTTGCCACCTTTGTCCCCAATGCCTTTCTTACCCACCTTGAAACCACCCCGGGCATTATGCTGCATATCGGGCTGGCATTATTTGCTTATGCCACGCTAATCATCGCGGCGTTATATGCATTACAGTTGGCGTGGATCGACTACCAGCTGAAAAATAAAAAGCTGGCATTCAGCCATGATATGCCGCCGCTGATGTTGATAGAGCGTAAGATGTTCCATATTACCCAGGTGGGGGTGGTGCTGCTGACGCTGGTCCTGTGCAGTGGCCTATTTTATATGCGTGACCTGTTCTCTGCGGAAAACATCGATAAAGCGGTGCTTTCTCTGCTCGCGTGGTTTGTCTATATCGTCCTGTTATGGGGCCATTATCATGAAGGCTGGCGCGGTCGCCGCGTGGTATGGTTTAACTGCAGCGGCGCTGTGCTGCTGACCATGGCCTATTTTGGCAGCCGGATCCTTCAGCACCTGCTAACCCGTTAATTTATTAAAATAAAGGAAATATCGCGTTGGAACATGTTTCAACCACCACGCTAATTATTACGCTGGTCATTATGGTGTTGGTGTCTGCCTGGTTTGCGGGCTCAGAAACCGGCATGATGACACTTAACCGCTATAAATTGCGACATAATGCCAAAAACGGTAACCGGGCGGCCAGAAGGGTTGAGAAGTTGCTCGCCAAGCCGGACCGGCTGATAAGCCTGGTGCTGATCGGTAACAACCTGGTCAATATTCTTGCTTCAGCACTTGCGACTATTGTCGGTATACGTTTATACGGCAATGCCGGTGTGGCGATTGCCACCGGGGTACTGACCTTTATTGTGCTGGTCTTTGCCGAGGTCTTACCGAAGACCATTGCCGCACTTTATCCGGAGAAAGTCGCCTACCCCAGCAGCTTTTTACTGGCTCCGTTACAGATTATTATGATGCCTGTCGTCTGGCTGCTGAATTCAATCACCCGTGCCCTGATGCGGATGGTCGGGATTAAAACCAGCGGCTCCGCCAGTTCAGCGCTCAGTAAAGAAGAACTGCGTACCATTGTCTATGAATCACGCACCCTGATGTCGCGGCGTAACCAGGACATGCTGTTATCCGTACTGGACCTGGAAAAAGTCACCGTGGATGACATTATGGTGCCGCGCAATGAGATTGTCGGCATTAACGTCAATGATGACTGGAAATCAGTTATTCGCCAGCTGACACATTCACCCCATGGCAGAATTGTCCTGTTCCGCGATACCCTCGATGATGCCGTCGGCATGCTGAGGGTCCGCGAGGCCTGGCGGATGATGACAGAGAAAAAAGAGTTCACCAAAGAAAACCTGCTGCGGGCTGCCGATGAAATCTATTTTATCCCGCAGGGAACCCCGTTAAATATGCAGCTGGTTAAATTTCAGCGCAATAAGAAAAAAGCCGGCCTGGTGATCGATGAATATGGTGATATCAAAGGTCTGGTCACCATAGAAGATATTCTGGAAGAGATTGTCGGTGATTTTACGACCTCCATGTCTCCTACCCTCGCCGAAGAAGTGTTACCACAGAATGATGGTTCGGTGCTGGTCGATGGCAGTGCCAACGTCAGGGAAATCAATAAGGTCTTTAACTGGAACCTGCCGGAAGATGGCGGCCGCACCATTAATGGCATGCTGCTGGAAGTGCTGGAAGAGATTCCGGAAGTCAATACCCGGGTACAGATTGGACATTACGCCATCGAAATCCTCGATGTGCAGGACAATATGGTCCGGCAGACGCGAATTACCCCGCATACCTCATTACAGGCATCTCTGGGCTGATACAGGACCCGGTAAAAAAGGCGGCACGCTGTTACGCATGCCGCCTTTTTTTCTGTCAGACCGGCTGACAGACCGTCATAACAAACAGAGACTAGATATGTAACTCTTTCAGGGTCTCTGCTGGCAAAGCCAGCTCTTCATTATGGTTCACACGCACGTCATTTTGGAGAATATGACGTGCGATATCCTGAGCTTCTTCCAGAGAGTGCATCTGATAAGTACCGCACTGGAACTCGTTCAGTTCAGGAATTTTACGCTGCTCGGTAACTTTCAGCACATCTTCCATCGCTGCTTTCCAGGCATCAGCGACTTTCTGCTCCGCAGGTGTACCGATCAGGCTCATATAGAAGCCGGTACGGCAACCCATCGGCGAAATATCTATAATTTCCACGCCCTGGCCATTCAGATGGTTACGCATAAACCCGGCGAACAGGTGTTCAAGGGTATGAATACCACGTTCGGGCATCACTTCTTTATTCGGAATGCAGAAACGTAAATCGAACACCGTGATAGTATCGCCATGTGGCGTCTTCATGGTCTTGGCAACACGTACAGCCGGAGCTGCCATGCGTGTATGATCAACGGTAAAACTATCCAACAATGGCATATGGTCACCTCTTTTTAAAAAAATTTTCCAATCAATGAAACTTTTTCTTCTGGCCCGCGTCTGAGTATATGAAAGACGCGCATTTGTTATCATCATCCCTGACAACAGAGATGTTACTTTGGCCACAGTGATGTGGCCTTTTCTTTTTTCAGCCTTCCCTGCCCGCCAGATACTCTTCAAAACTCTGTGTATCACTGGCTTCTGTTTCAGCCTGTGCAATGACTGACGCCCGCGCCTGCTGGCTAAATTGTTCTTCGGTTAACACTTCCAGTGGTTCAGCGAGCAGCATCTGACGGTATTTTTCTGCAAGTTCGGTTCCGGCTGCGGCCAGACCTTTCTGCTGCATATCACGCAGAATTTTCGCCGAATAGGTTAACTCCGGATCGTCAATCGACGCCAGCAACTGACTGCATACCTGCTGATATTCTGTACTTCCGTCTGGCGCATCCAGTACTTTTGCAATCCGCTGTAAACCGGCAAACATACTGTGACCGGCCTCGTTCAATGAATAGATCTGTTCACCACAGCCGGCACTCAGCATCAGGCCGGGCTTACGCCCTTCCATCACCACCCGGTTCCAGTTGCCACGGGTACATTTCAGTTCTTCGGCACTCATTTCCGGTGCATCGGCCAGTGCACACCAAATCAGGAACATATCCAGGAAACGTACCTGTTGTTCATTAATTCCAGTCGGGGTAAACGGGTTAACGTCCAGTGACCGGACTTCAATATATTCGATACCGCCGCGGCTCAGGGCCGCAGAAGGTGCTTCACCGGCGCGGATAACCCGTTTAGGCCGGACAGGCGCATACAGCTCGTTTTCAATCTGCAACACATTGGTATTTAACTGAATACGTTTTCCGTCACTGTCCCGGATACCGATCTTAGCATACTCCTCAGACGGTGTTTTAATCGCTTTCTTCAGGGCGCTGACATAGCCTTCCAGCGAGTTAAAGGTAATACCCAGTGCACTCTGTGACTTGTTGGTATACCCCAGATCACTTAAACGCAGAGAAGTCGCATAAGGCAGCCAGTAAGTGCCTTTATCATTGCTTTGCAAAGGCAAATCACCTTTCCCCTGCGGCAGGAAACTTTCACAAATTGCCGGTGATGCCCCGAACAGATAAGGAATAATCCAGCCAAAACGATAATAATTGCGGATCAGTTGCAGGTAACCGGCAGAGACCGCATCTTTACCCTGTGCAAGATTGTCGATACCCAGCCGCGCCTGCCAGAATGCTTCCGGCAGGGAAAAGTTGTAGTGCAGTCCTGAAATCACCTGCATCAGTGAACCGTAACGGTGTTTTAGCCCCTCACGGTACACGGTTTTCATCTGACCAATATTGGAACTGCCATACTGTGCCAGGGTGATATCGTCCGGATGCTTAATGATACAGGGCATGCTGAATGGCCACAGACGCTCATCACCCAGCGAACGGGTAACATAGCGGTGAATATCGCGCAGAAATGCCAGCAGATGTTTAATATCCCGATCAACCGGGGTCACAAACTCCAGTAATGATTCGGCAAAATCAGTAATAATCCAGTCATGGGTCAGTGAGGAGCCCAACGCTTTCGGATGTCCCTGCTGTGATACATGCCCGTCGGGCTGAACACGTAACGTTTCACGTTCAATTCCACGGCCGATGCCTTGCAGTGCTTCAGGGTGCTTTTCCAGCCAGCTTAATGCGTCAGATACGTCAGGTATCACTGTCACCTCCCACGGTGATAATTATGTCTTATAGTTCTGTACGGTTGCAGTGTAGCAATGAACCAAAAGATACGGTAAACCAAATTAGTTGCCATGACGCCGGACTGCCAGCACAAGGCCACAGGCAGGCTAAATGCTGAATAGTATTAACCTGTGATACTAAGGCTGCAGCGGCGTCCGGTTATCTGCCTGTCTGCCGGAGACCGCGGTCAGTTACAACAGGCGTACATCAACAAAATCCATTCCTGCAGCTTTAGCTGCCTGAATACCAAAATCGGCATCTTCGAACACCACACACTGTGCCGCCTCAACCCCCATCTGCCGGGCACATTCCAGAAAAGTCTGCGGGTCAGGTTTGTGGTGTTCCACATCATCGGCAGCAATCAGGACATTAAATAAATGACGCACCCCGAGATGGGTCAGCAGGCGATCAGCCATTTGATGGTTACTTCCGGTGCCTACCGCCATGGGCAAGCGGCCATAATAATGTCTGGCGACCCCGATTAACGGCAACAGTGCAGAGGTAGTCAGTAAGATTTTATCCAGTTGCTGATCTTTTTCTGCCGCCAGCTGCCGGGGATCCAAAGTCGCGTTATTCGCTATCAATATCTGTTCAGCTATTTTCCAGCCCGGAGAGCCGTTAAGTGCAATCATCTGCTCGAAAGAGAACGCCAGGCAGTGCTGTGCTAATACCTGTTTCCAGGCCTGACGGTGTGCCGGCTCGCTGTTGACCAGGGTGCCATCCATATCAAAAATAAGTCCGTGATAATGATCGTACATACTCACTCCAGACTGAACCGATAAGTCGTTACTTTATATTAATGCAGATGAATTGTCGCCGTCAGCAGTAAACCGTAAATGCTAACGACAAAAAATAGCTAACAGGCTGATGTCTAATATAAATCGGGGTATATCTTTCAGGGCAGTGATTATCCGGTCCCTGAGGAAATGATAAAAACAGAACCGATAAATCAGGGGGGATTAACCGTAAACCGGTCAAAAGCACTGTCAGAACAGGTCAGAAAAATGCCAAAGAAAATGATAACAAGGGAGGATAAACGCAGAATATCACAAAGATGGTGCATCCGGGAGGATTCGAACCTCCGACCGCCCGGTTCGTAGCCGGGTACTCTATCCAGCTGAGCTACGGATGCAGTATAAATGGCGGTGAGGGAGGGATTCGAACCCTCGATGCAGCTTTTGACCGCATACTCCCTTAGCAGGGGAGCGCCTTCAGCCTCTCGGCCACCTCACCACAGGTTACTTCGCTGACAGCTATTACCGGCATGCTGTTTGGTAACAGCCTTGCTACAGCAGAGAAACAAAAAATGGTGCATCCGGGAGGATTCGAACCTCCGACCGCCCGGTTCGTAGCCGGGTACTCTATCCAGCTGAGCTACGGATGCATCGCAAATGGCGGTGAGGGAGGGATTCGAACCCTCGATGCAGCTTTTGACCGCATACTCCCTTAGCAGGGGAGCGCCTTCAGCCTCTCGGCCACCTCACCACTTGTTACTTCGCTACCCGCACCGACGCTGTGCCTGTTACTGCGCTTCGTCGCTGCGTTGGCGCACATATTACTTTCCCCGCCTTATAAGTCAAACAATTTTTAGCGCTGAAAGCCTGATTGCACGTTTAGTCGTCAATCAGGGCATTTAAAAGCCAAAAGGAGTGAGAATTCAACGGCACAGCATCAGGAAGATGCATCGCTGTAGTATAGGGACCGGGGATTGAATAAAGGCGCGCCTCGTTAAAAACGAGGCGCTGAATATGTTAGTAGTCTGGCTGCTGGGTCTTTTCGGCCTGAATGCGCTGATAGATTTCCTCACGATGCACAGACACCTCTTTAGGAGCATTCACGCCTATACGTACCTGGTTCCCTTTAACACCCAATACTGTGACCGTCACCTCATCGCCAATCATGAGAGTTTCACCAACTCGACGAGTTAGAATAAGCATTCTTTGCTCCTTGAAAGATTAAAAGAGTCGGGCCAGTTCTGGGTCCCGGCAAATCCATCGTATAACGCATTACTACCTATTGACTACGACTGATACAGAAAATTCAATCAGTATGCCAATACATTTCGCTAATAGTTAGTTTAGCCGAAATACACCATTACTACCTGACTTTATCATTTTAGGTTGCTTATCGTGTAAAAAACGCCCGGAGAACGGTCCGGGCGATTTCTACCGGCAGCTTGTTTATCTCTTTTACAATTTCCCGCTGACCAGGGCCTCAACCCCTGCCAGAGCGGCTGGTAATGCTGCAGGTTCCGTTCCGCCGGCCTGAGCCATATCCGGACGACCACCGCCTTTACCACCGACCTGACTGGCGATAATGCCGATCAGTTCCCCTGCTTTAACTCTGTCAGTTAAATCTTTCGTGACTCCCGCAATAAGCGATACTTTACCGTCATTAACGGTTCCCAGCACAATAATCGCCGATCCAAGCTGATTTTTTAAATCATCGACCATGGTTCGCAACAGTTTTGGTTCAGTATTGCTGAGCTCACTGACCAGCAGTTTAACGCCGTTGATATTAATCGCTTTGGCTGACAGTGAACTGCTTTCCTGTGCTGCCTGCTGGTCCTGCAACTGCTGCAGTTCTTTTTCCAGAGAACGCACCTGCTCTACCAGAGACCGGACTTTCTCATTCAGATTACTGCTGTTTGCTTTCACCTGCTGCGCTATTTCATGTAACTGAGCATCCTGCGCAAATACCGTTTGCAGGGCATGTTCACCGGTAACCGCTTCAATACGGCGTACACCCGCCGCAGTACCGGACTCGGAAGTAATACGGAATAAGCCGATATCTCCGGTACGGCTGGTATGAGTACCACCACAGAGTTCAACCGAGAAGTCACCCATGGTGAGTACGCGCACCTTCTGGTCATATTTCTCACCAAACAGAGCCATTGCACCATTCGCCCTGGCCGACTCAAGGTCCATAATGTCGGTTTCTACCGCCAGGTTGCGGCGGATTTGGGCGTTAACAATTTCATTAACCCTGCGTAACTGCCCGGGTTTGACGGCCTCCGGATGGGAGAAGTCAAAACGCAGGTAATTATCATTAACCAGTGAACCTTTCTGTGACACATGGTCACCTAAAACTTCACGCAATGCAGCATGTAACAGGTGAGTGGCTGAGTGATTCAGACGTATCCGGGCACGGCGTTGTTCATCAACATGTGCTGATACTTTATCACCTGTCCGCAGGATACCGCTGGTCAGGCTACCGATATGACCGTTAGCCTTGCCGTATTTCTGGGTATCTGTCACTGTAAAGCTGACACCATTGGCCGTTAATATCCCGGTATCACCGACCTGACCACCTGATTCACCGTAGAACGGTGTTTGATCCAATATAATAACTGCCTGCTCTGACCCTGTCAGTGCATCAACGGGCTGACCTTCGACAAAGATAGCCGTGACAGTGGACTGCTCCTGCAAATGGTCATAACCGGTAAAGGCTGACTCACTGTCCACACGGATCATATTGTTATAATCAGCACTGAAACCACTGGCCTGACGGGCACGCTGACGCTGTGCTTCCATGGCTGCTTCGAATCCGGCTTCATCAATTGTGACATTACGTTCACGGCAGACATCCGCGGTTAAATCCGCAGGGAATCCGAAAGTGTCATACAGACGGAAAACGGTTTCACCATCCAGAACATCCCCTTTCAGGGCCGCCAGTTCCTCATCCAGTAACGTCAGACCACGTTCCAGTGTTTTAGCAAACTGTTCTTCTTCAGTTTTCAGGACCGATTCAACATGAGCCTGTTGTTTTTTCAGGTCATCACCGGCACTGCCCATCACATCAATCAGCGGGGCAACCAGTTTGTAGAAAAAGCTTCCGCTGGCACCGAGCATATTTCCGTGACGTACTGCACGGCGGATAATACGGCGTAATACATAACCACGGTTTTCATTCGATGGAAGTACATCATCAGCAATCAGGAAGGCACATGACCGGATATGGTCAGCAATAACCCGCAGTGATTTATTATCGAGGTCAGTGGTACCGGTCACTTTTGCCACCGCACTGATCAGCGTACGGAACAGGTCAATTTCGTAGTTAGAATTAACATGCTGCAGCACGGCAGTAATACGTTCCAGCCCCATGCCTGTATCCACTGAAGGCTTAGGCAATGGCAGCATAGTACCGTCCGGCTGACGGTTAAACTGCATAAATACGATGTTCCAGATCTCGATATAGCGATCGCCGTCTTCTTCCGGACTGCCCGGAGGGCCACCCCAGATATGGTCACCGTGGTCGTAAAAAATTTCGCTGCACGGGCCACAAGGTCCCGTATCACCCATCTGCCAGAAGTTATCTGACGCATAGGCACTGCCTTTATTATCACCGATGCGGATAATGCGCTCGGCCGGCACGCCAATATCGTTAGCCCAGAGATCATAGGCTTCATCATCAGTCTCATAGACTGTGACCCACAGACGCTCCTTCGGCAAATTAAACCATTCAGCACCGGTCAGAAGCTCCCAGGCAAATGCGATAGCTTCAGCCTTAAAATAGTCGCCGAAACTAAAGTTACCCAGCATTTCGAAGAACGTATGGTGACGGGCGGTATAACCGACATTTTCCAGATCGTTATGTTTACCGCCGGCACGTACACAGCGTTGTGATGTTGTTGCACGGGTATAGTCGCGTTGATCCTGACCGAGAAAAACGTCTTTAAACTGGTTCATTCCGGCGTTAGTAAACAGCAACGTCGGATCATTATTTGGTACGAGGGAGCTGCTGGCTACAACCTGGTGTCCCTTGCTCTTAAAGAAATCGAGAAACGCTTGACGGATCTCAGCAGTACTCTTGCTCATAAATATCCTGGTATCACTCTGACGGATGTTCCTTTCGTCCGGGCAGCCAGCACATTGCGGCCCGCCGGTGACAGTGGAACAAAAAAGTGGGAATAAGATAAGTTTTCTTCACAGGGAAGTAAAACCGGATTATGACTCAGCCGGAAAAATTTACCAAAACAGAGCGAATATCCTCCATCAGGAACCCTCTGGAGTGTAAAAATCGCTGTAATCTGGCTTTTTCCCGGGCATCGGAGGGCCATTTATGACCATACTTTTTCCCGGCAACCTCTGCCGCTTGCTGCTGCCAGTCTATCTCAGACTCTGCTAATGCCTGACTGATATCATCACGCCCTATCCCTTTCAGCTGCAGATCCTGACGAATACGCTGTGGTCCATAACCGTTGCGGCTACGGCTGATAATAAATTGCCGGGTAAAACGCTGGTCGTCGAGATAATTATTTTCCAGGCACCAGGCTATCACCTGTGTCAGGGCCGCTTCATCGGGAGGGGTATGCTCACTGCCCTCTCTCTGCTCGCTGCGCCACACCGAAAGACGGATTTTTTCTTTCAGCTCGTGTTCGGAATGATCACGCCGGGCCAGTAACCGTACCGCCCGTTCCAGTAAAGAAGCAAACATCGGATGACGTTCAGTTTCAGTAAAAAGCACCTGACTCTCCTGTGTGATAGGTTATTGACGCAAAGTGATACTCTGCCAGTACCGGACATAAAAAACAAAAAACGGGAGAGGCTTAAACAGCACTCTCCCGTTTCTGTGTAATGTATCAGCTTACCGGACTCAGAACTCCTGATGATCCTCACTCATTTCATCATGGCCGTTTGACTGTTTTTCGGCTGATTCCTGAGCAGGAGCATTCAGCAGCATATCACGCAGTTTTTGCTCAATTTCGCTGGCGGCCTGTGGGTTATCACGCAGGTAGTTGCCCGCATTCGCTTTACCCTGACCAATTTTATCGCCGTTATAGCTGTACCATGCACCGGCTTTCTCGATCAGTTTATGTTTAACCCCCAGGTCAACCAGTTCACCGAAGAAGTTAATGCCTTCGCCGTACATAATCTGGAATTCAGCCTGTTTAAACGGCGCTGCAATTTTATTTTTGACCACTTTGACACGGGTTTCACTGCCGACAACATTATCGCCGTCTTTGATGGCTCCGATACGACGGATATCCAGACGAACAGACGCATAAAATTTCAGCGCATTACCGCCGGTTGTCGTTTCCGGGTTACCAAACATCACACCAATCTTCATACGGATCTGGTTGATAAAAATCAGCAGTGTATTGGATTGTTTAAGGTTACCCGCCAGTTTACGCATTGCCTGGCTCATCATACGGGCAGCCAGTCCCATATGAGAATCACCGATTTCACCTTCAATTTCGGCTTTTGGTGTCAGAGCGGCGACGGAGTCAACAATAATGACATCCACTGCCCCGGAACGCGCCAGTGCATCACAAATCTCCAGCGCCTGCTCACCGGTATCCGGCTGAGAGCACAGCAGATTATCAATATCCACACCCAGCTTTTTGGCATAGACAGGGTCCAGAGCATGTTCAGCATCGATAAAGGCACAGGTTTTTCCTTTACGCTGCGCGGCGGCAATAACCTGCAAGGTCAGTGTGGTTTTACCGGAAGATTCTGGCCCGTAGATTTCCACGATACGGCCCATCGGTAACCCGCCGGCACCTAAAGCAATATCCAGCGACAGTGAACCGGTTGAAATGGTCTCAACATCCATAGTGCGGTCTTCACCCAGACGCATGATGGAGCCTTTACCGAATTGTTTTTCAATCTGCCCCAGCGCTGCGGCTAAAGCCTTCTGTTTGTTTTCGTCGATCGCCATTTCAACTCCTGATTATGCCGGATTAGCCAGGCAAATGTGTGGGTATGCTCTGTCTCTGATGAGGGATAATTATACTGTATAGTCATACAGTATCAAGTTTATTTTTCCAGAAACTCCCGGTTCAGGGTACGCAGGGCAAATGCGACTGCCTGAGCCCGTATTGCGTCCCTGTCACCGGTAAATTGCTGACCTGATACCAGTACTTTACCGTCTGCGGCCGCAAAACCAAACCAGACGGTACCGACCGGTTTCTCTGCACTGCCGCCATCCGGACCGGCAATACCGCTGACTGAAATCGCATAGTCAGCCTCCGCAGCCTGTAGTGCCCCGCTCGCCATTTCACGGACTGTCGCTTCACTTACCGCACCATGGGCCTCAAGAGTTGCCGGGTCAACCCCCAGCATAGTGATTTTGGCCTGATTACTGTATGTCACAAATCCCTGTTCAAACCATGCAGAGCTGCCACTGATGTCAGTAATCACTTTTGCAATCCAGCCGCCGGTACAGGACTCAGCGGTAGTGAGTGTTGCGCCGCGGGACAGCAGAGACTGTCCGGTCTGAATACTTAACTGCCGTAAATCCTTATCCATCAACTTCCCTCCGTGTAGCACGAGTATATTTATCAACACCAGAGAAGATACTATGGATTAATGACAGCTTTTCAAGTCATGGCCGGCAGCAACCGCCGGAAAACGGAACTGCGCAGCAAGAGTTTGCTGCATTGCGGGGCATAAAGGTTTTTTTTGCGTGAAAGGACAGAGAATGGCACAACAAAAGGGATCTCGGCGGCCGGTCATGCCGCCGGAGAACAGAGTGCGAAGATTAACTTTTTTTCACAAACTCTGATTTCAGCTTCATCGGGCCAAAACCATCAATCCGGCAATCAATATTATGATCACCTTCTGTCAGACGAATCTCTTTAACCCGGGTACCAATCTTCAGTACCGAAGAACTGCCTTTTACTTTCAAGTCTTTGGCAATAGTAACGCTGTCACCGTCCGCCAGCAGATTACCGTTGGCATCGCGCACCAGTAAGGTCTCTTCTGAGGTTTCAGCTGACACTACCGGCCAGATATGACCACATTCAGGACAGTTATAATTTTCAGTATCCTGCCAGCTGTATTCAGAATGGCATTCAGGACAAGGAGGGAGTGTTTGCATCAGGGTTCCTTACTCTCACCGCAGGCAGAAGACGCCCGCAAAGGGCGTCATCCTATATCCATACAAACAATAAGGAAAGTCGTGAATTAAAAAACCGTGTTATTGCGGGCATTACGTACTGCTTCACCCAGCTGCCAGACCGCCATTGCGTATTGGGTACTGTGGTTATAACGGGTAATCACATAAAAATTAGGCAACCCGAACCAGTACTGATAACTCTGCCCCATATCAAGTTTCAGCAGGCTTACCTGTTGATCTCCGGGCAATGCAGCCTGTGGCCGTAATCCGGCCTTTATCAGCTGACTGACGCTGTAACGGGTATTATAGCCGTCATCCAGAGAAGGTGCGGTGCCACTGGCGGGCACTGCAATTGGCTGCCCGGCCTGCCAGCCATGCTGCTGGAAATAATGGGCCACACTACCAATGGCATCTACCGGGTCCCAGAGATTAATCGTGCCGTTACCATCAAAATCAACGGCATATTGTTTATAGGCCGAAGGCATAAACTGGCCGTAACCCATTGCTCCGGCAAACGATCCTCTCAGCTCCAGCGGATTATCCCGTTCGCTGCGGGCCATCAGTAAAAATGTCTCCAGTTCACTGCTGAAATAGGCCGAACGCCGCGGATAATCAAACGACAGGGTTGCCAGCGCATCAAGAATACGGGTTTTACCCATCACTCTTCCCCAGCGGGTTTCCACCCCGATAATACCGACAATAATTTCTGCAGGAACTCCGTACTGTTGCCGGGCCCGCTGCAGTTCTGTCTGATACTGGTTCCAGAATGCCACACCGTTTTGTATATTCGACGGGGTAATAAATTTACTCCGGTAACGCAGCCACGCCCCGTTTGGCCCCGGAGGTGCCGGAGTATTAGGTGCCTGCCTGTCCATCAGCCTGAGCACGTAATCTAAACGCCGCGCCTGTCCCAGCCAGGATTCAAGCTGCTGACGGTCAAAATTATGCTTTTTCACCATCATATTAATAAATTCTTCGGTCTGCGGACGCCCGGCAAAATCCCCGGATAACATTCCCTGTCCGCCAGCCGGAGCCAGTAAAAAACCGCCTTGTGGCCCCTGCCGGACACTTTCTGTTTTACTACTGCAGGCAACCAGCAACGCAAATAACGGTAATAACGCAATTTTGTAACGCATCAGAAACCCATTAACCAGAAGCAGACGTTGGCCCATGGTAATGCTTTGCCAGCCAGACAAACAGTGGAGTAATACAAAAAAAAACGAAAAAAAAGACAGATAACACAACCAGGCAGTGAAAACCGCTGTTTGCCCCTCTTTCCCCGGTGGCAGGAAAATGCCGGTATAGAACTTCTGACCGTTACCAGTTATTTATGCTTCTATCAGTCACAACCCGCTCAGCCAGTCCCGGTGCCTGAACAACACGCTCAGGCTGTGAAAAATAAAACGTCACCGCCACCAGAACCGCCAAAGAAAAAATCCCTATTTGATAAAGTGTCTGGCTTGTTCTTTGCTGAAGCGAAAGCTATGCCACCTCCCCCGTTTCCGATTGTTATGGACAGTACGGCGAAGGCCGGAATGGCAGCAGCAACGGGAGGTGCAACGACTAAACCGAATCAGGATGCAGCAAGAGCCCTTACTCATACGATGAAACGCCTTTCTGGCCCTGAAGTCCGGAACGGGCGGCTGGCGATCGAGGTCGGCCAGGGGTTTCGGAGGGATTACCGGATGATGTGGTTGCTGTGATGGAGCGTCTGAGGCCGTCCTCAGGGCGTATATCGCAAAAGCTGCAGGTGGACTGATGGGCCTGTGAAAACGGGGTCACCATGGACTTCTCCCGGCCGGGAAAACCCACGGATAATGCCCTTATCGAATCGTTTAATGGCAGTCTGAGGGATGAATGCCTGAACATCTACTGGTTCCTGTCACTTAAGTTAGGGTGCTTTTTAGTCAACTTCATAGTTTAAACTAAAGTACGATCACCCTCGCGGGCTTGATCGATATTAGCGAAATCAGAGACATTGCCAATGGTAGGTCTGATAACCTCAGACCGGGATTTTCCCCCTGTCTCAGGACGGTTGCCAGGAGAAGATACGCTCTGTTGAACAATATATGTCTTTTTTTTTGCACTGATTTTGACACCAAAACCAACGGGTGAATCCCGGTGATTATCAGTGATAAGATACGGCTTTCGTCCAGGATTCGGTAAGTAGATAACACGCCCTTGCTGGTCGAGTTCTGGTTTAACATCGATAGATAACTTATTGATTATAGTCGACTGGTTGAGTGTCAATTTCATCAATCTATACCCGCTATTCAGAGTGTCTACCCGATACTAACCGGTATACTACTGGTATACAAATTTAGCGATTCTCATGGGTTTTTAAGGGTTTCACATGGGGCCACTTGGGTACCCAACAGACTTAAAAAATGAGTAAAATCAATATGAATGAGTCTATTGACAAGGATTTATCAGATCACACCCCAATGATACATTGGTGTGTTAATGCTGATTATTAATGATTATTTTCCACCAGCGAATAAAAACTACATTGTAACCTACACTTTTGTAACTATCTGATTTTACGAATATTATTTACTGTACTCATCCAGCGTTATACTCCCTCTGCTCTCCCATCCTTCTAATAACACAGGGCATCTCAATGAGCCGATACCATGTATCCAGCAGTGAAGGTCAGTATGAGAAAGACTCTGGCGAGCAAGTTTTGGCTAACAAGCTGGGGATCGCAACTTCTGATGAGATGGATGAGGCTGAACTTGTCCTGTTAGAACAACTCTACCAGTCTGTTTTTGAAGAACAGTTCCCGGAAGGACAGTTCAGCGTAGCCATGCTAAAAAGCTGGCATCGCCGCTGGTTAGGCAACATCTACCAGTGGGCTGGACAAGAAAGAGCGGTTAATATCAGCAAGGGCGGCTTTATGTTTGCACCTTCAGCACAATTGCCAAAACTGCTGAGCGAATTCGACACCAGGTATCTGGCTCAATACACGCCATGTAGCGGCATGGACGAAGAACAACTCATCACTGCTATCGCCATAACCCATGTAGAGCTAATACTTATCCATCCATTCAGAGAGGGAAACGGACGCCTGTCGCGACTGCTAGCCGACGTAATGGCCGTTCAGGGAGGATACAAACCGCTGGATTATCAAAGCCGGGAGCAAAACAAAACCCAGTATATCTCGGCTATCCATGCAGGTGTATCAATGGACTACGAGCCGATGAAACACTGGGTGAGAGAAGCATTAAGAAGGGATTAAACCGCAAGACGCAAATGAGCAAATTTTTTGCGCGTGGCTTCAAGTGAAGCTTCGATCTTCGCGGAGGACTGCCCTGTTTCAACAGCCGTAGATGTTGCTACTGAGCGAACAATGTCAGCACGTGATGGCTTAGCGTAGCTTGCCTGAGTTTTTTTGTGGGTGCTCATAATCACTCCTAAAAAGCAGAATCTGGGCTGAAAAACATCGTTCAAACAGTATACCAAAACTTCTACGCAAATTCATATCAAGCCCGTCAAAGACTCACTCATCGGGCAAGCCCTTTAAGCAATACATTAAGTACGGTAACAGTTTTGCCAGTGTTGCAGCCTTACGCTCCGGTGAAGTACGTTTCATGTGTCACTCCATGCCCTCAGATTGATTTTTCAGAGGGGGTGACAACTATGCTGACACTGAGGGAGGCTGCCAGTTTCTCGTTTTACCTGACCACCGTTCAGGATGTATTTTCTGTGCCTGACGGTACAGTTCATCCCGTTGTTTCAGGAGCCTGTGGTCTTCTCCGCGATGTCGTTCTGCCGGCGTCACATAGCGTATTCCGCTGTGACGGTGTGTTTCGTTATACCACCGGGTAAATTTTTCCACCCACTGACGGGCATCCGACAGTGTTCTGAACCCTGATGACGGCCACTGCGGCACATACTTCAGCGTCCGGAACAGTGATTCTGCATACGCATTATCGTTACTGACCCGCGGACGGCTGTGAGACGGCGTGATATTCAGTTCGTGCAGTTTCATCTGCAGCGTCTGTGATTTCATCGCTGCGCCGTTATCTGCATGCAGTACCAGCGGATGCCGCCAGCAGCCTTCACGCATGACACTGCGCTGCATTAAAGCGGCAGCCTGTTCACCGCTTTCTGTTTCATGCACTTCATAACCCGTGATTTTCCGGCTGTACAGGTCGGTTATCATATACAGATAGTACTGTAAGTATCCCTGCAAAAAGAACCATTCACTTTTAGAGATCTTCCGACATACTCAATAGGTTCCCTGAAGGAGATCGCTATGCGTAAAGCCCGATTTACTGAATACCAGATTATCGCCGTTCTGAAATCTGTTGAAGCCGGTCGAACGGTGAAGGATGTCTGCCGCGAGGCCGCAATTTCAGAAGCCAGCTATTACAACTGGAAAGCGAAATATGGCGGAATGGAAGCTTCTGATATCCGAAAAATCAAGGATCTGGAAGATGAAAACCGGTGTCTCAAACAGATGTTCGCGGACCTGAGTCTGGAATGCCGTGCCCTGAAGGACGTTATCGAAAAAAAGCTTTAAAACCAGTGATAAAGCGTGAGCTCGCCCATTACCTGATATCGCGCTTTACAATGAGCACGCGTCAGGCATGCAGGACATTATCACTGAGCAGGACGGTATTTTTCTACAAACCGGATACACTGCGTAATGACGCTGTCATAACAGCCCTCACAGAACTCGCTGAGCGCTATCCGCGATACGGTTTTAAGAAGCTTTTTCAGGTCATTCGCCGGCAGGGTCATGTATGGAATCATAAGCGGGTTCACCGGATTTACTGCCTGCTGAAACTGAATTTCAGACGTAAAGGAAAACAGCGTTTGCCGGTACGTAATCCGGCACGGCTGGCGATACCAGAGGCAATAAACCAGAGCTGGTCGGTTGATTTTCTCCACTTGTGACAGACTCGGACATTACAAGTTGTAGAAAATAGCTGACTTAAACGCTAGCTGGATGCACTCAATAGGTATCACGGACCGGAATTTATCTCACTGACACTGGCCCAATGGGCTGAAGATCATGATGTACAGCTGGAGTTCATTCAGCCGGGAAAACCCACTCAGAATGCTTTTATTGAACGATTTAACCGGACATACCGAACTGAAATACTGGATTTTTATCTGTTCAGAACACTGAATGAAGTACGGGAGATCACAGAACGGTGGCTGGAGGAATACAACAGCGAGCGGCCTCATGAATCCCTCAATAACCTGACTCCGGAAGAATACCGGTTGGTGGCTGAACAACCGGAAACCTCAAAAAGTGTCTGGAACTAAAACAGGTCTACTTACACGACCACTTTTTATTTGTGGCATGCCACTCAATTGCTAGCTCCTCAAAAGTACGCGCTTCTTCCTGTTCAACCTTATCATTTTTCTTTTTGTCTCCCGGATCGACGCCATTCGCTAGCAGCTTGCGAGCTTCATCGCGACGAGCTCTGGCATCCGCCAGCGTGATTTCAGGGTAAACCCCAAGTGCCAACATCTTTTGCTTGCCGTCATAACGGTACTGCAAGCGCCAGTACTTAGAACCATTTGGATGGACGAGAAGATGCATACCGCTGCCATCGGTCAGCTTATATTGCTTATCCGTTGGCTTGGCTGTTCTGACTTTGATATCTGTTAACGCCATGCTTATGCCCTCCCTGTTGGTATAAGCATTATTGTAGTGGTCAACAAAAACTGGCCACGGCTTTAGAGTTTTCCCAAAACAATCTTTCTGATTCATTCGGCGTCAGACCACCATTATATTGATGAGGTCTGAGCTGGCTGTAATATCCTGTGATGTAATTCGTTATTGCCGTGCTGGCTTGGCTAAAATTAGCGTAGCCATTATCCGGTACCCACTCTATTTTCAGACTTCTGAAGAACCGTTCCATTGGGCTGTTATCCCAGCAATTTCCCCGGCGACTCAGACTTTGCTTTATCTGATATCTCCACAGTAACTGCCTGAAATTCCTGCTGGTATAGTGACTGCCTTGATCCGGGTGATACAGTAAATTAGCCGGTTTTCCCCGTGCTTCCCAGGCCATCGACAGGGCTTTACCTGTCAGTGCTGAATCAGGGAAAAATGACATCGCCCAGCCAACCGGTTTACGGGAAAACAAATCGAGTACTACAGCCAGATAAGCCCAGCGTTTTCCCGTCCAGATATAAGTCACATCACCGCACCAGGCCTGATTAGGCTCGGTAACAGCAAACTGGCGATCCAGATAATTAGGGATCTCAATGTGTTCCTTAGGCGCCTTCTTATAACGATGTCCAGGTTGCTGACAGCTGATAATATTGAGCGCTTTCATTAGCTTTGTTGCCCGCCAGCTGCTCAGTTTTATACCTTTGGTGGTGACCATCGCGGCAATGCTTCGCGCTCCTGCTGAGCCGTTACTTTCGCGATAAACTTCACGCACAAGGCTCAGTAATGCCACTCTCGTGGCGTCAGGCTTCCTGGGCTGCCGCCAGTATTTATAACTGCAGCGATGAACCCCAAACACGTTGCACACAATGGCAACAGGAAACCGCGCCCTGAGTTTCTCGACTAATGAGAATTGTTCAGGGAGTCTGACATCAAGAGCGCGGTAGCCTTTTTTAATATATCCCTTTCCATTTCAACACGTTGAAGTCTTTTCTTTAGCTCGCGTATTTCAATCTGCTCAGGTGTCATGGGTGAAGCAGTGGGTGATTTTCCCGCTCGCTCTTCTTTCAGTTGTCGAACCCATTTGTCCATTGTGGATTTGCCGACGTTCATTGCCGTAGCAGCGGCGGCAACGGTGTAATGCTGATCGAGTACAAGCTGGGCAGCCTCGAGGCGAAACTCGGGGCTAAAATTGCGTCTGTTACGTCCGGTCATAATGTCACCTGTTTTTACTGTGAGGTGATGATATCACCTCTATTCAGGTGGCCAAATTCACTATGCCACTACATATCGAACCGGAAATACCATCATTTGTACAAACATGTGTTGGTAGATGTACGTTGATATCGGTTGACCTTGAGAGAGTTAATATGGCGGAAAAGACAGGTAACTTCTGGATTTCAGGCATAAAAAAAGACCTCAGTTGAGGTCCATTTACATACTTATGGTGCCGAAGGCCGGACTCAAACCGGCACTATAACTTCACCCCATTTCACGTAGCTTCACAATCTCACCATCCCCCTGCTTCTCCAGCCTGTTCACATAATCCCCATACCACTGCAACATTTCTCTACGCTGTTCAAGATACTGCGCATGGTTGTACGTGCCACGAATAGTGTTCTTATCCACATGCGCCAACTGTAATTCGATCCACTCTGTGTTATAGCCTTGTTCATGCAGGATAGTACTCATAGTGTGTCTGAAGCCGTGCCCTGTAGCCTTCCCATGATATCCAATCCGTTTCAGTACCTGATTGATACTCGCTTCACTCATTGGCTTCGTAATGTCGTTGCGTCCAGGAAATACCAGGTTATAGCGCCCTGTCACGGCCTGAATCTCCCGCAGTGCCCCCACAACTTGATCTGATAACGGCACAAGGTGAGGTCGCCGCATCTTCATCCTTTGTACCGGCACTTCCCAAACCAGCTTATCGAAATCGAATTCTTTCCATTCAGCCATGCGGAGCTCAATGGTGCGAACGCCAGTTAGCATCAGAATCTTTGTTGCAAGCCGGGTAATTGGGCTACCAGAATAAGCGGCAAGTGCCTCTAAAAAAGCAGGAAGTTCATCCGCTAACAGGTGAGGATAGTGCACAGATTTTGGCGGAGTTAGTGCGCTTGCTAGTTCTGAGGCTGGATTAGATTCAGCACGCCCTGTGACAATGGCGTAACGAAACACCTGGTTACAGGCCTGACGGATTTTACGCAGCTTATCGAGGACGCCACGTTTTTCGAGTTTACGCAGTGAACTGAGGATCTCCAGAGGCTTGAGCTCTGCAATCGGGCGCTTACCGATATCCGGGAAGATATCGTTTTCAAACGCTTCCATAATGTCTTCAGCATAACCTTTTGACCAATTAGGGCGTTTGTACTCATGCCATTCCAGAGCAATTGCTTTAAAGGTATTTTCTACTGTCGCTTTGCGTGCTTGTTTCTCAACCTTTTTCTGTTCGCTGGGATCAATAGCGTTAGCGACTTGCCGTTTAGCTTCGTCTCTTCGCTGTCTTGCTTCAGATAAGGAAATTTCCGGATAGATACCCAACGCCAGCATCTTTTGTTTGCCGTCAAAGCGGTACTGTAAGCGCCAGTATTTAGATCCATTAGGATGAACCATTAAATGCATGCCTTCTCCATCAGTAAGCTTATAGGGCTTGTCGGTAGGCTTTGCACTTCTTACCTTCACATCGGTTAATGCCATTTGAGGCTCTCCGTTGCTGGTTGTTGGTACAAGATTCCATTGAACAGGGATGTACCATCACATATACCAACAGATATTACTTGATGTTGATAGATGCAGGTAGATATTGAGAGAGTTTCGACGCGCTAAAATCAGTCAAACCACTGAATTTCAGGCATAAAAAAAGACGCCAGTTGACGTCTATTTTCTTCGAAATGGTGCGCCCTATAGGATTCGAACCTATGACCTACGGCTTAGAAGGCCGGTGCTCTATCCAACTGAGCTAAGGGCGCCCTGATTTCCGACGAATTATACGGTCACCGGCAGATGAGTCAATGTTTTTACGCGACTTTCTGTTTTACTGCTGAAGCTTTAAACAACAATCAGCGATTCTTTGCCTGACAGCACGCGTTGCTTCTGACAGAATAGATACCTCACCCTATGACTCTAACTCCGTGGATTTTTTCTCTGATGTCAGCACAGATTATTGATGGTAAAACGATTGCGCAGCAGGTCCGGCTTGAAGTTGCAGAAAAAGTGAAACAGCGCCTGGCGGCGGGTAAACGTGCCCCCGGCCTGGCCGTAATTCTGGTCGGCGACAACCCGGCGTCACAAATATATGTTGGCAGTAAACGTAAAGCCTGTGAGGAAGTCGGTTTTGTCTCCCGTTCTTATGACCTTCCGGCCACCACGACTGAACAGGAAGTGCTGACATTAATCGATCAGCTGAATAACGATCATCAAATCGACGGCATACTGGTGCAGTTGCCGCTGCCGGAAGGTATCGATAATATTAAAGTGCTGGAGCGGATTGCTGCCGATAAAGACGTCGATGGCTTTCATCCTTATAACGTAGGACGTTTATGTCAGCGGGCGCCGCTGCTGCGTCCCTGCACCCCGCGCGGAATTATCACCCTGCTGGAACGGTATTCCATTGACACTTTCGGTTTAAACGCCGTGGTCATCGGGGCCTCGAATATTGTTGGCCGTCCGATGAGTCTCGAATTGTTACTGGCCGGATGTACCACCACTGTCACTCACCGGTTTACCCGTAATCTCCGCCAGCATGTTGAAAATGCTGATCTGCTGGTGGTCGCCGTAGGTAAACCCGGGTTTATTCCCGGCGACTGGATTAAGCCAGGTGCGATTGTGATTGATGTCGGTATTAATCGTCTGGAAGATGGTCGTGTGGTGGGTGATGTCGAGTTTGAAACCGCTGCCGGACGTGCCTCATGGATCACCCCGGTACCGGGCGGGGTTGGCCCGATGACAGTAGCAACCTTAATACAGAATACTTTGCAGGCTTGCGAAGAATATCACGACGGAGAAACAGAATAATGGCAACCTTCTCACTGGGTAAATTTCCCCATGTTGAACTTTGCGACTTACTGAAACTGGAAGGCTGGGCCGAAAGCGGTGCCCAGGCAAAAGCATGTATTGCGGATGGTCTGGTAGCCGTGGATGGTCAGACCGAAACCCGTAAACGCTGTAAAATTGTCAGCGGACAGACCGTCGTTTTTGCCGGTCAGTCGATCAGCGTTATCCCGTAATTATACCACCCAAAAAAACGGGCGACCGGTTACCCCTGTCGCCCGTTTTTTGCTGATTAGGCCTGCAGATTATTTACGGCGCCAGCTGGTTCCCTGCGGGCCGTCTTCCAGAATAATCCCCAGCGCATTCAGCTTGTCACGGGCAACGTCTGCCTGCGCCCAGTTTTTGCTTTCGCGGGCATCTTTGCGCATTTTGATCAGGGCTTCAATTTCAGCAACCTCATTATCGCTGCTGCCGGCAGCACTTTGCAGAAAGGTTTCCGGATCCTGCTGCAGAATACCTAATACGCTGGCCAGCTGGCGTAATTTTGCTGCCAGAGCATCCGCAACCGCGCTGTCCTCAGCTTTGAGGCGATTAACCTCACGTCCCATATCAAACAGCACCGAATAAGCTTCCGGTGTATTAAAGTCATCATCCATCGCATCACGGAAACGCTGTTCAAACTCTGCACCGTCGGCAGCCACGGCCTGAGGATCTGTATTGCGCAGTGCGGTATACAAACGTTCCAGGGCAGCACGGGCTTGTTTCAGGTTATCTTCGCTGTAATTCAGCTGACTGCGGTAATGTCCGGACATCAGGAAGTAACGTACAGTTTCTGCATCGTAATGCTTCAGTACATCACGGACCGTGAAGAAGTTACCCAGTGATTTTGACATTTTCTCACGGTCAATCATCACCATCCCTGAGTGCATCCAGTAATTCACATACTCACCGCCGTGGGCACAGGTTGACTGGGCAATTTCGTTTTCATGGTGCGGGAACATTAAATCCGAACCGCCACCGTGAATATCAAAGTGTTCACCCAGCTGTTTGCAGTTCATGGCTGAACATTCAATATGCCAGCCGGGACGTCCGTTGCCCCACGGCGACGGCCAGCCCGGTTCGTCAGCTTTCGACATTTTCCACAGCACAAAGTCCATCGGATTTTTCTTTACATCGGTAACTTCCACCCGCGCACCGGCCTGCAGTTGCTCCAGGTCCTGTCGCGAAAGCTCACCATAATGGCGGTCACTTTGTACATCGAACATCACATCCCCGTTGCTGGCCACATAGGCATGGCCACGCTGCAACAGTTTTTCCACCAGTGTAATGATTTCGCCGATATGCTGAGTTGCCCGCGGTTCAGCGTCCGGCGGTAAAATGCCCAGCGCGGCAAAATCAGCATGCATTTCCGCAATCATCCGCTGAGTCAGCGCGCCAATGGTTTCACCGTTTTCATTGGCCCGCTTAATGATTTTGTCATCGATATCGGTAATGTTTCTTACATATTTCAGCTGATAGCCCAGGTAGCGTAAATAACGGGAAACGACATCAAAAGCGACAAACGTCCGGCCATGTCCGATATGGCACAGGTCATAAACGGTAATACCGCACACGTACATGCCTGCTTTACCTGCATGTATAGGTTTGAATTCCTCTTTTTGTCTGCTCTGCGTGTTATAAATTTTTAGCATTTAACTGTATCCGTTTAAACGTGTGCGATAACTGTGGTTATTGTGCCGTATTTTTCACGTGACTGCGACGTAAAGCAAGTCATCAGCCGTGATCAACCTCCGCCATACTGCCGTAAGCCTGAAATTTATGATATAAGGAGCCTCTGCGATTACCCTTCCCCGTTAGGCAGGAAGAGTTAAAATACTGACAATAACCATGACAGGATGAAATTATGGTCACTTTCCAGACGAATTTTGGTGATATCGTTATTAAAACTTTTGACGATAAAGCACCGGCTACCGTGAAAAACTTCCTGGAGTACTGCCGTGAAGGTTTCTACGATAATACTATTTTCCATCGCGTGATTAACGGCTTTATGGTTCAGGGCGGCGGTTTTGAACCGGGAATGAAACAGAAATCCACGAAAGAAGAAATCCGTAACGAAGCAAACAACGGCCTGAAAAACACCCGTGGTACGCTGGCAATGGCCCGTACCTCTGCGCCGCACTCTGCTACTGCACAGTTCTTTATTAACGTTGCTGATAACGATTTTCTGAACTTCCGTGACGAAAGCCTGCAAGGCTGGGGCTACTGTGTGTTCGCAGAAGTCGTTGAAGGGATGGATGTGGTTGAAAAGATTAAAGCCGTTTCCACCGGACGCAGTGGTATGCACCAGGACGTACCAAAAGATGACGTCGTCATTAATAAAGTGATCGTCAGCGAGTAATGCCGCGAACGCTTTTTATTGCAGATTTGCATCTGTGTCAGGAAGAACCGGCAATCACTGCCGGTTTTATGCGTTTTTTACAACGCGAAGCGACAGACTGCGACGCTCTGTATATTCTCGGTGACCTGTTTGAAAGCTGGATCGGTGATGATGACCCGGCCCCGTTACACCGGCAGGTTGCTGAGGCGCTGTCTGCCCTGCCGGTTCCGGTCTTCTTTATTCACGGTAACCGTGACTTTCTTCTGGGTAAGGCATACGCCAGCCGCAGTGGCATGACGTTGCTTGCGGAAGAAACACTGCTGGAATGCTACGGCCAGCGGGTATTGATTATGCACGGCGATACACTCTGTACTGATGATCAGGGGTATCAGCGTTTTCGCCAAAAAGTGCATCAACCCTGGCTGCAACGGGTTTTCCTGATGCTGCCGTTATTCCTGAGGCAGAAAATTGCGGCGCGGTTACGCAATGACAGCCAGCAGGCCAACCAGTCAAAAAGTCTGCAAATTATGGATGTTAATCAGCAGGCGGTTGAACAGGTGATGGAACGTTACCGGGCCTCTGTGTTGATCCACGGCCATACCCATCGTCCGGAAATACACTTTCTGCAGATAAACCACCAGCCCGCCGAACGCGCCGTACTGGGTGCCTGGCACCATCAGGGGTCAATGATCCAGCTGGATGCCAGCGGTGTGAGTTTAATTGCCTTCCGCTGGTAAATTTCGCGCTGATTGTCCGGTTGTGTCGTGACGCAACCGTTTTCCTTCCGGCCGTCTCATGCTATTCTCACGCCCTTCTCAATGTGTATAGCCTGTACCTCTGTCCAGGTTTTCTATCTGCTCACAGGAGTTGACCGCATGTCGTCGAATACTGCCCCGGCCCGTATCGCTATTATTATGGGTTCTAAAAGTGACTGGGCTACGATGCAGTATGCTGCAGAAATCCTTAATGAACTGAATGTTGATCACCACGTGGAAGTGGTTTCCGCGCACCGTACGCCGGACAAATTATTCAGTTTTGCTGAGAATGCCCGTCAACAGGGTTTTCATGTGATCATCGCCGGAGCCGGTGGCGCGGCCCATTTACCGGGCATGCTGGCGGCAAAAACCCTGCTGCCGGTGCTGGGTGTCCCTGTTCAGAGTGCCGCTCTGAGCGGTGTTGACAGCCTGTACTCTATTGTCCAGATGCCACGCGGTATTCCGGTCGGCACCCTGGCGATTGGTAAAGCCGGTGCAGCAAACGCCGCCCTGCTGGCCGCCCAGATTCTGGCGGTTAACGATCCATCGCTGGCACAACGTCTGTCAGACTGGCGCACGGCACAAAGTGAAGCTGTACTGAACAATCCGGACCCGCGGGAGGATGCATGAAGTCAGTTTGCGTACTGGGTAACGGTCAACTGGGACGCATGCTGCGTCAGGCCGGCGAACCGCTGGGGATCGCGGTTTATCCGGTCGGCACCGATGCCGAGCCGGAAGCACTGCCCATCCGTCAGAGTGTGATCACCGCAGAGATAGAACGCTGGCCGGAAACGGCCCTGACCCGTGAACTGGCGAACCACCCGGCCTTTGTTAACCGGGATATTTTTCCGCGCCTTGCTGATCGCCTGACCCAGAAGCAATTACTCGACCAGTTGGGACTGGCAACCGCTCCCTGGCAGTTACTGAGCAATGCGCAACAGTGGCCGGAAATTTATAACCGGGTGGGTGAGCTGGCTATCGTTAAACGCCGTACCGGCGGTTATGATGGCCGCGGGCAATGGCGTTTGCGTCAGCCCGAATGCCTGAGCTTACCCGCAGACTGCTATGGCGAATGTATCGTTGAGCAGGGCATTAATTTTTCCGGCGAAGTCTCACTGGTCGGAGCCCGTGGCCGCGATGGCAGTACCGTATTTTATCCCCTGACGCACAACCTGCACCACAACGGTATTCTCCTGACCAGCGTCGCTTTACCAGTACCGGACGCCGCACAGCAGCGTCAGGCAGAAGCTATGCTTACGGCGATTATGCAGGAACTGGAGTATGTCGGTGTTATCACGATGGAGTGTTTCGTGACGCCGGAAGGCTTGCTGATCAATGAACTGGCACCTCGCGTACACAACAGTGGTCACTGGACACAAAACGGAGCATCGGTCAGCCAGTTTGAGCTGCATCTGCGAGCCATCCTCGGATTACCTCTGCCTTCACCGGTGGTCTTTGCCCCTTCAGTGATGGTGAATATCATCGGTTGTGCACTGAATCAGCAATGGCTGGAGCATGCGCTGGTACATCTGCACTGGTACGAAAAAGAGGTGCGTCCGGGACGGAAACTGGGCCACCTGAATCTTACGGACAGTGGCCGGACGCGCCTTATATCAGCGCTGCGGGCTCTGGTTCCTCAGTTACCCGATGAATATGCGGCCGCCATCGACTGGGCGACCGAAAAATTGTAACTGCCTGCCGGTACGGGAAATTCATGTTTCCCGTATCTCCTGCCGGACACGCGTTTTCCCGCCCGTGATTGGTGCCGTAGCCACCTTATATGCAATACTGCAGCTATTCCGGCTGGTATCTGATACCAGCTATCTGCCATTAACGTGTGAGCCTATGCAAAAAAATATCTTAATTACCGGCTGTTCAAGCGGCATCGGGGCTGTGGCTGCCGGGGATTTGCTGAGTCGTGGTTATCGGGTGCTTGCTGCCTGCCGTAAACCGGAAGATGTCAGCCGTATGAACCAGCTGGGATACACCGGGATACTGCTTGATCTCGATGATCCGCAAAGTGTCGGGGCCGCGGCCAGTGAGATCACGGAACTGTGCAACGGAACATTACACGGACTGTTCAATAATGCCGGGTTCGGGGTCTATGGCCCGCTGAGCACCCTCTCCCGCCGCCAGCTGGAACAACAGTTCGCGACCAATTTCTTTGGCGTCCATCAGCTGACCATGCTACTGCTGCCCGCCTTACAGGCCAGCGGCCAGGGACGGATCATTAATACCAGTTCCGTGATGGGGCTGATTTCCACCCCGGGCCGTGGTGCATATGCCGCCAGCAAATATGCGCTGGAAGCCTGGTCTGATGCCCTGCGAATGGAAATGAAGCACAGCGGTATCCGTGTCAGTCTGATCGAGCCGGGCCCGATCTCCACCCGCTTTACCGGCAATGTATTGCAGGGAGAAGCAGACCGTCCGGTAACAAATCCCGGTATTGCCGCCCGTTTTACCCTCCCGCCCCGGGCGATACTGCCTAAATTACGTCATGCGCTGGAGAGCCGTTATCCGCGCCAGCGTTATCCGGTCACCGTAGTAACCCATGTAATGTCACTGGCACGGCGTTTATTACCGGGGGTTATCCTGGACCGAATTTTAAGCACTCATTCAGCACCGGACAAATAGCCGCTTGAACCCGCGCCGTCTGTCCCCATATCTGACGGATAACGGTTATACTTTTTCAGACGAAGGAACATAGCTTATGTCACCCCAGCCCCCGATTATTGATGTTAATGAATCCAATCTGCAGCAGGTACTTGAGCAGTCAATGCAGGTACCGGTACTGTTTTATTTCTGGTCACCCCGCAGCCAGCAGTGTCAGGAGCTGACACCGGTACTGGAGAAACTGGCTGCTGAGCACCATGGGCAATTTCTGCTGGCGAAACTGGATTGTGATGAACAGCAAATGGTCGCCTCACAGTTCGGATTACGGGCCATTCCGACCGTCTATCTGTTTAAAGATGGTCAGCCGCTGGATGGTTTCCAGGGGCCGCAGTCGGAAGACGCGGTACGGGCGTTGCTGGAAAAAGTGCTGCCACGGGAAGACGAAATAAAAGTACAGCAGGCGCAGGCATTACTGGAAGAAGATAAACCACTGGACGCACTACCGCTGTTAAAAGATGCCTGGCAACTCAGCCAGTACGCCAGTGAAACCGGCTTTTTACTGGCCGAAACGCTGATCCGTCTCAACCGGGGTGATGAAGCTGAAGAAGTTTTAAAACACGTCCCACTGCAGGATCAGGACACCCGTTATCAGGGACTGATGGCACAGATCGATCTGCTGCGTCAGGCCGCTGATACCCCGGAAATTCAGCAACTGCAGACAGATCTTGAGGCTGACCGGACCAATACCGCTATTGCCGCTAAACTGGCAATCCAGTTTCATCAGGTCGGACGTAATGAAGAAGCACTGGAATTATTGTTTGGTTTTCTGAAAACCGACCTCGCTGCCGGACAAGGCGAGTTGCGTAAAACGTTCCAGGAGATTCTTGCAGCGCTGGGAACCGGTGATGCGCTGGCCGGTAAATACCGCCGTCAGTTATATTCCCTGCTGTACTAACCGCCTCAGGGCGCGGAGTGACCTCTGCCGGTACAGCCGGACAGGCTGTCGATAATCGGGCACTCCGCGCCATCATCTCCCGGACAGCGTTCTGCCAGTGCGAGTAACCGCTGGCGCATTCCCTCAAGCTCCGCCATTTGCCGGTCAATATCACTGACTTTACGTAACGTCCTGGCTTTAATATCTGCACTGTGCCGGTGCGGATCGTTAAACAACCCCACCAGCTCACGACACTCCTGCAGGCTGAATCCGACCAGACGAGCCTGGCGCAATAATGTCAGTTCTTCAACATGGTGATCCGTATAGCTGCGGTAACCGTTCGCGCTGCGCCGGGGCGGCGTCATAATCCCCTTTTCCTCATAGAACCGAATCGCCTTACTGGATAAGCCGGTTTTTCTGGCGACATCACTGATGTTCATATTATTTCTCCGTTGCTTTACAGGCTCGGCTGCGACAGGTTCTGACAGAGATCCGGTTAAACATATCGTTTTTATTGACCTTTACCTTACAGGAAGGTTTACACTTTTAGCACTGAGACTGACTTATGATGACCTGATAAAGGAGATTTACTTATGTCTGAGACTCTGACTTTTCAGCTGGATGGCCTGTCCTGTGGCCACTGTGTTAAACGTGTCAAAGAAGTACTGGAACAGCGCAGTGATGTTACCACTGCCGAGGTGACCCTGGAACAGGTGGTCGTCACAGGAACAGCCTCTGCCAGCGAGTTAATCCGCGACATTGAACAGGCCGGTTACCATGCCAGTCAGCAACCGGGTAACCGCGACCCAAAGCCTGAACCGCTGACAGCAACTGACCCCGTGCCGGACGGGCTGGCAGCGGAAAAAAAACGTCCGGCCTCCCCGGATGAAGATAACCCACAGACGGTTCAGCTACTGATTGACGGAATGAGTTGTGCCAGCTGTGTCAGCCGGGTGGAGAAAGCACTGAACCAGGTCGCTCATGTCCGTCAGGCACGGGTTAATCTGGCCGACCGCAGTGCGCTGGTCAGCGGGCCTGCCGATCCGCAGGCACTGCTGAAGGCAGTGAGTGACGCCGGTTACCAGGGGATAGTGATCAGCGATGACAACCAGCGTCGCGAACAACAACAACAAACTTCACGTCAGCATTTTATTCGCTATAGCTGGCAGTCTGCTGTTGCGCTACTGACGGGGATCCCGGTGATGATTTGGGGCATGAGCAGCGGAAATATGATGCTCACCGCAGATAACCGGCTGACATGGCAGCTTATCGGTCTGCTGACCCTGCTGGTAATGATTATCGCCGGCGGCCATTTTTATCGCAGTGCATGGAAAAGCCTGAGTAACCGCAGCGCCACTATGGATACTCTGGTAGCCCTGGGAACGGCTGTGGCATGGGCCTATTCAGCCACAGTCGTACTGTTCCCTGATAGTTTCCCGGAACCTGCCCGTCATCTTTATTTTGAAGCCAGCACCATGATTATTGGCCTGATTAACCTCGGTCATGCCCTGGAACAACGCGCCAGACAGCACTCTTCACAGGCGCTGGAGAAACTGCTTGACCTGACCCCGCCGCAAGCCACGGTCCTGAAAGATGACGGGGATGTGTCGTTGCCGGTCAGCCAGATTCAGCCGGGTATGCGACTGCGGTTACGGGCCGGGGATCGTGTTCCGGTGGATGGAATTATTGATGCCGGTCAGGGACTGATTGATGAATCGATGCTGACGGGTGAAGCCTGGCCACAGCAAAAAACCACCGATGATAAGGTCAGTGCCGGAACCCTGGTCTGCGATGGCACCCTGAGTTTTCGGGCTACTGCCACCGGACAAAATACCGCCCTGGCGCGGATTATCTCGCTGGTCAGAAATGCCCAAAGCAGTAAACCGAAGATCGGTCAGCTGGCCGACAGAATTTCATCCGTCTTTGTACCTGTAGTGATCCTTATCGCCCTGTTTAGCGGACTGGTATGGTATCTGGCCGGCCCGGCACCACAATTTGCCTACAGTATGGTGGTCATCACCACGGTGCTGATTATCGCCTGTCCCTGTGCTCTGGGGCTGGCCACCCCGATGTCGATCATTGCCGGAGTCGGCCGGGCCGCAGAGGCCGGGATCCTGGTCAAAGATGCCGATGCCCTGCAACAAGCCAGCAGTGCAGATACGGTGGTATTTGATAAAACAGGTACACTGACCACCGGTCAGCCTGCAGTGACTTTGATCACCACATTTAACGGGTTTTCTGAACAACAGATCCTCGGTTATGCCGCAGGTCTGGAAGAACACTCAGCACATCCGCTGGCGACAGCCATAAAAAACCGGGCAGCCGGCACTGAATTTCAGCCAGTCAGCCAGTTAACCACCCTTGCCGGGAAAGGACTGTCAGCAGCCAGTGGCAGCCACCCGTTGTTGCTGGGTAATCAGCGTCTGCTGACCGAAGCAGCCGTGGATATTACTGCGGCCGAAAACAGCCTGAAGAACGCCGGACAGCAGGGAGAAACGCCGGTATTACTGGCTATAGACGGACAACTGGCGGCGGTGATCGCGGTAAGTGATCCGCTGCGCCCGGAAGCAGCTGGCGTGATCAGTCTGCTGAAAAAACGTGGCTATAAGGTTGTGATGCTGACCGGTGACCGGCAAAAAACCGCACAGGTGATTGCCGATCGGGCGGGCATCAGCGAGGTGATTGCCGAGGTACTGCCGGAAGAAAAAGCATTAGCTATAAAAACCTTACAGCAGGCTGGCCACCGTGTTGCCATGGTCGGTGACGGGATTAATGATGCCCCGGCCCTGGCCTGTGCCGATACCAGTATTGCTATCGGAGGCGGCAGCGACATTGCCATCGAAACAGCGAGCATGGCACTGATGCGTAAGGATTTACAGGCGGTGGCTGACGGGCTGATGATTTCTGTCGCCACCCTGAGAAATATGAAACAGAACCTGGCTGGTGCTTTCGTCTACAACTGCCTGGGGATCCCTGTCGCCGCCGGAGTGCTCTACCCACTGACCGGTACCTTACTGAACCCGGTAATCGCCGGGGCCGCGATGGCATTATCCTCTGTCACTGTGGTGACAAATGCTAACCGCTTGTTACGTTACCGTTTACCTCAGCAGAATAAGCTGTCCCTGAACGGAGGAAATGACTAGCATAGTATTATCGAATGTAATTACAGGATCTCCGGTCATGGTGACACTGTGGAAAGCGCTGCAAAAACTACGGCAGATACTTATGCCGGTCAGTTACTCCTGGCCGGCCACAGATCTGCAGGTCAATCACTGCCGGATCCATCTGGTGGGCAGCATTCATATGGGAACCCGTAATATGTCCCCGCTACCCGCGCCACTGCTAAACCAGTTGCGTACCGCTGATGCGCTGATCGTTGAAGCGGATATACTGTCCGCGCCTTCTCCCCTGAATACCCCCGGAGAGCGGGCGGGACTCACTGAACGCTTTACTGCTGCACTGACCGCTGAACTGGAGAAACGCTGTGCAGAATATAATATTCCGCGAGCGACTATCGAACATTTACCGGCCTGGCAGATTGCCCTGATCCTGCAAAGTCGTCAGGCTGAACGGCTGGGATTGCGACCAGAATACGGTATTGATTACCAGCTGCTACAGGCGGCTAAGACCATAAATAAACCGGTGATCGAGCTGGAAGGGGCTGAAACCCAGTTAGCCCTGCTGACCCGTTTACCCGATGATGGCCTTGCCTTACTCAGTGATTCATTACAACACTGGCATACCAATGCCCGGCTGTTACAGACCATGATCAGCTGGTGGGTCGAAGGGCCGCCCCGCAAAAAAACCGCAGCCACACTGCTGCCTTCCACCTTCAGTAATCCGTTAAATGACACGCTGATCAGGCAACGTAATCTGGCATGGAAACAGCAGCTCAGTCAGCTGGATGCCGGTCGCTATCTGGTGGCGGTAGGTGCTCTGCATCTTTATGGTGATGATAACCTCCCCGCCATGTTGGTACAGTAAGCTCCGCCGGCCCCTGTTTTAGGCTTTACCTGGTAAAAAAGGACTCGTTATGACCCCCGCTATCAATCTGCTGGAAAAGCAGAAGATTAAATTTCTTATCCACCACTATGACCATGACAGTAATGAAACCAGTTTTGGGGATGAAGTGGTGCGTAAACTGCAACTCAATCCTTCGCAGGTCTATAAAACACTGCTGGTGAGCCTGAACGGTGAGAGTAAAAATCTCGCGGTAGCGGTTACTCCGGTGTCGGGACAACTGGATTTGAAAAAAGTCGCCAAAGCCCTGTCAGCAAAAAAAGCGGATATGGCCGATCCACAACTCGCACAGCGGGTAACCGGTTATCTGGTCGGGGGGATCAGCCCGCTGGGTCAGAAAAAACGGCTGCCGACCGTGATTGATCAGAGTGCTTCACAACAGGCGGAAATATATATTTCCGGCGGTAAGCGCGGTCTGGACATTTCACTGGCACCGGCGGATCTGGCCGCGTTACTGACCGCATCCTTTGCAGATATTGCCCGTCACGATTAATCTTTCTGTTGACATAACTGGTCAATCATCCAGTAGCCGGCAGGTCCCGGCGGATGGCGGGTTGACCAGATCACATCCATACGGCTTTCCTGCTGCCAGCCTGCCAGGTGCAGCTCCTGCAATACACCACGTCCGAACTGCCGAACCATCCAGCAGGGCAAAGTACTCCAGCCAAAGCCCTGTTCTGCCATATCCAGTAGTAACAGATAAGAAGATGCAGACCATGACTGCCCCTCCGCTTTATTTTCCGCAGGGCGGATCCAGGTATTCAGCCGTAACTGGCGTACCTGTTTCAGCCTCGGGCCGGTTAATGACGTCTCCGCCGCGAGCGGGTGCTGATGGTGTATATAAATGCCCATTTTTACCAGTACCTGCAAGCGTCGTGCCTCCAGTTCCGGGGACAGCGCAGGTTGCTCACGGACAACACCAAGATGCGCACGACCGGTCTGTAATAAATCCAGCACATCGTCGTCTTCCGCGACCATACATTCGAACTCAATATCCTGAAAACGGTCCGCAAAACGGTGCAGTAATACCTCATGGTGATCTGCCGGCCAGACATCTGAAATAGCCAGGGTCAGCCGCGGTTCTATACCCCGTGACAGCCGGATAGCCAGGTCATCCAGTCTGCGGCTGGCAGCCAGAATATCTTTTACCCGGGCAAGGGCCCGTAAGCCTTCTTCCGTCAGTACCGGTTGCCGCCCGCTACGCTCGAATAATAAGAACCCCATATCATCTTCCAGCCGGGCCACTGCTGCGCTGATGGTTGACTGGCTTTTTCCTAAGTAGCGGGCCGCCGCAGAGAACGACCCGCTGGATACCGTCTGGACAAAGGCTTCGAGTGACTCCGGTGAATAACGCATATTCTGACCTATCGGTTTTTACGATACTTAGTCATTTTACCCTTTTTGTACATCCTGTGAAAATATGCGTTACATCTTTGCGGAGTGAATAAAAATGCGTACCCGTTCAGCGACTGAGCGTTTATTACATACCATTAATTATGAATTTTTTGCCTTACTGATTACCATCCCCGGCGCAGCATGGATTATGAATAAACCTGTTACCGGGATCGGCATGACGGCTATCGTTTTGTCCCTGTCAGCGATGGTCTGGAACCTGATTTTTAATATCTTTTTTGACCGGTTTTATCCGCCACAGAATCCGCGCAGCCCCGCGGTACGTATAGTACAGGCGGTCGGTTTTGAAGGCGGTTTTGTGGTATTTGCGGTTCCGGTCACCGCAATGATGCTGAGTCTGGACCTGCTGTCTGCGCTGATGCTGGATATTGGCTTTCTGTTGTTCTATCTGCCTTATACTTATCTGTTTAACTGGTGCTGGGATAAACTGATAAACGCAATTCTGGTGCGTCGCAGTAACCGCTGATGCAGAACGGGCCAGCAATGCCTGCAGCAAAAGCTGATATCAGCTTTCCCCGGAGCAGGAAAAACGGGTAACTTTGCTGCGGGCAACACAGAAAATAGTTTTATGGCCGCCGGTTTTCTGTTTATCAGCTGAATTAATGATTGTATAAATCTGCCGCTTTGTTCATAAATCAAAAAAAATATCATCAATCTCTCATCTTTCGCAGGCGCTGTTTGTCCTTACGCCTGATTTTCGTTAGTCTGCTTTCCGCCACGCTATTTGTTATTCATTGTTAATGCTGAAAAATTAACTATTTTGTATAAAGAAGCGTAATTTTCCACCTGATTATGGTTTTTTTTGCTATTTTTGATAAATAACCCTTTTTTATTTTATCGATTGATTTGCCCCATCGTCCGCGGCCGGAGCAGGGATTGCCAGGCCATTAAGGAGAGACAATGCACCATTCCACCCCTTTGATCACCACTATTGTTGGCGCACTGGTGCTGGCTTTTTTGCTCGGCATGCTGGCTAATAAGCTCCGTTTTTCTCCGCTGGTCGGTTATTTACTGGCAGGCGTGCTGGCGGGTCCCTTTACCCCCGGGTTTGTTGCCGACACAAACCTGGCCCCGGAGCTGGCAGAACTGGGCGTCATTTTGCTGATGTTCGGCGTCGGGTTACATTTCTCTCTTAAAGACCTGATGTCGGTAAAGGGTATCGCCATCCCCGGAGCTATTGCGCAGATTATTGTCGCTACTTTACTGGGGATGGGACTATCTTACGCCCTCGGCTGGAGCCTGATGACCGGGCTGGTCTTCGGGCTTTGCTTATCTACGGCCAGTACCGTTGTACTGTTGCGGGCGCTGGAAGAACGTCAGCTGGTTGACAGCCAGCGCGGACGTATTGCCATCGGCTGGCTGATAGTCGAAGACCTGGTGATGGTGTTAACTCTGGTGCTGTTACCGGCTATCGCAGGCATGATGGAACAGGGGAATGCCAGCGTCAGCCTGCTGTTATGGGATCTGATGATCACCATCGGCAAAGTCGTGGCCTTTATGGTGATTATGATCGTCTTTGGCCGCCGCGCCGTCCCGTGGATTCTGGCAAAAAGTGCCGCGACCGGGTCACGGGAACTGTTTACCCTCGCAGTACTGGCTCTGGCCCTGGGCATCGCTTTCGGTGCCGTCGAATTTTTTGATGTCTCCTTTGCGCTGGGTGCATTCTTTGCCGGAATGGTCCTTAATGAGTCTGAACTCAGCCACCGGGCGGCCCATGATACGTTGCCGCTGCGGGATGCCTTCGCGGTGCTGTTCTTTGTCTCGGTCGGCATGTTGTTTGACCCGCATATCCTGATAGAAAGGCCGTTGGCGGTACTGGGTGCCCTGGCAATTATTCTGTTCGGGAAATCCGTGGCTGCCTGGCTGCTGGTCACCTGGCTCGGCCATACCCGGCGTACCGCGATGACAATCTCTGTCAGCCTGGCGCAGATTGGTGAGTTTGCATTTATCCTCGCCGGACTGGGGGTATCACTCGGACTACTGAACGACGATGGGCGTAACCTGGTACTGGCAGCAGCCATCATGTCGATTATGATCAACCCGGTGATGTTCTCGCTGGCCGAACGCTATCTGATGAAAACAGAACAGCAGGTCGATCCGGCCCAGCCGGTCTCTGAAGAAGAAGAGCCTATGGTGCCGCTGGAAATCTGCGACCATGCGGTTATCGTAGGGTACGGACGTGTCGGCAGCCTTCTGTGCCAGAAATTACAGAATCTGCGCATTCCGGTGGTGGTCATAGAAACAACCAGGGCTCGCGTCGAGGTAGTTCGTGAACAGGGAGTTCCCGCAGTCTCGGGGAATGCGGCCCGCAGTGAAATTATGGATGTGGCCCGCCTTGACTGTGCCCGCTGGCTATTGCTGACCATTCCGAATGGTTACGAGTCCGGAGAGATTATTGCGGCAGCACGGGAAAAACGGCCGGATATTGCCATTATTGCCCGTGCCCATTATGACGATGAGGTGACCTACATTCTGGAACACGGCGCAAACCGCGTGATTATGGGCGAGCGGGAAATTGCCAATAGCATGCTGGATATTCTGGAAACGGATATCGAACAGCAACCGTTAAGAGAATGTGCTATCTGATACCCTGCCCGTCAGCCCGCGGTATGGGCTGACGGACAGATACTGATCAGCGGTCCCAGTAAGCTTCTTCCAGGCTGTCTTCACGTTCCGGTAAACCACGGCTCAGGCGTGGTGAGTGTTGGTTAAGTACCTGATAGCTGACCCGGTTTGCATATTTGCAGACCTGAGCCAGAGAAGAATAGGTCAGATACTGCTGCACATGTTTACTTGAGTTCGGGACTTTCTGACGGTGATAGTTATTTGCCGAAATATCATGTAATACCGCCGCCAGAGCACCATCCCCTGCTCCGTTAGTATTCATTATTTTTTCAGGACCGCCCATATAAGGCGCAATATGTGAATATATCTTTGCCGGCTGCCGGCAGTCCTGACGACGCATCCCACGGCTGAATTCGTACTGGTTAAACTCCGGAATTGCTCCCGGAAGTAATGGCAGATTAGTTTTTCGCCGGGTTTCCTGTTCGGTAAAGCCGGCCATATACAGCCCCGCGGGGCCGGCGGTACAGAGTACCAAATCAACCCATTCCAGTGCTTTATCCGCCGCCAGCAAAGGATCTGATTCTCCGGTCAGTTCACAGGCTTCATCTTCATTCATTGCCACAATCGAAATATGATCACGCAGAAAATCACGCCAGAATTGCGGGTTATCGGCAATCACGTGGCGTGTCCCCAGGGTCAGAACCACCGGCACCTGATGCTTTTTCGCATATTCAATCGCTTTCATGGTGGCCTGAGGCATAGGTTCACCCTCTTTTGCCCGTACCAGGTAGGATGTCAGCACCAGTACTGAGGCATCTGCAATCACCTGTTCAGTGATGCTTTTCGGTTGCAGCTGATTCATATCCCCCGGGCTGATGGCAAAGGTACGCTCGCCATGTTCACCAATCAGGGTGTAGCACCGGCCGATAGAGCCACAGACACCCTGCAGATAGTTTAAATCGACTTTGCTGGAGGTATTACACAGATAACGGTAAGCGTAATCACCGATCCTGATATTGTTACACATCACCCCCAGCAGTACTGAACGATCATCAGACAACACCGAGTAGTTATGCAGTGTATTACCGATAGTACCACCGGCAAACTGATGACTGATCAGCTGTCCGTTAAACAGTTCCTGATAAAGCGCTTCAGCCACATCATTTTCGATCACCAGCGAGTGTCCGCGGCTTAGCCCGTACCGTTCGATAAAGCTGTCATCAACCTTAGCCTCGATATCCACCATAATCTGGTCAATACCTACCACCGGGGATGTGGTTTCTGAATCGGCCGGTGCGGCCTGTAATAACGGGTCTCTGGCACTGACCGGGAAATAATGTTTAGACTTACGCTGACCGGGAAATTTCATGTTTTTCTGTTAATCGCAGGAATAAAGCGCGAATACTAGCATAATCCCGGCGATTAACGGATATTTCATCGGTACTGGCTGACCAGTTGCAACATCATGTCGATATGCAAATCATCATCATTCAGTGCCGGAATATATTCAAATTTCTCGCCGCCGGCATGCAGAAAGAATTCACGGTTCTGTTCATTAATTTCCTCCAGCGTTTCCAGGCAGTCGGCTGAAAATCCGGGGCTCATCACCTGAATATGACGGATCCCTTTACCGGGTAAAGACTTCACCGTTTCATCCGTATAAGGCATCAGCCATGGCTCGCGACCAAAACGCGACTGGTAAGTCATCATCAGTTGCTGTTCTGATAACCCCAGAGCGTCACGCAGCTGACGGGCCGTATCCTCACAGCGTTGCGGATAATCATCGCCCTGGTCCGCAAAGCGCTGCGGTATACCATGGAAGGAAAGCAGCAGTACATCCGGCTGACCGTGCAGAGCAAATGACCGCTCCACCGAGGCTTTCAGGGCCGCGATATAACCGGGGTGGGTCGCATAATCACGGATAAACTGAATATCCGGCATGCTGCGGCGCGGCAGGAAAATCCGGTACAGGGCATCCCAGACCGCTGAAACCGTTGAGGAAGAAAATTGCGGATAGAGCGGCAATACAATCAGCCGTGTCACACCCTGCTCCAGCAACTGTTCTACAGCACTGGTCAGCGAGGGATTACCGTAACTCATGCCGAGGGCAACCGGCATATCGGTTTTTGCTGCCAGAGCATCGCGCTGACGTTTGCTGTATACCATCAGCGGTGAACCTTCCTCCATCCAGACAGAGGCATACAGTTTTGCCACCCTCGGTGAACGTAACGGCAGAATGGCACCATTTAATACAGGCCACCAGATGAGCCGCGGTACATCAACTACCCGCTTATCACTGAGAAATTGCTTCAGGTAACGTTTTACTGCAGATGGCGTTGGTGCATCAGGCGTGCCTAAATTAACCAGCAGTACGCCCGGCTTATCTTGCCTCATAGTAATTCCTTGATAATAGGCTGATACAGTGAAGGGGATATTGTAGCGGATCCTGGCGAAGGGAAAAGCAATTGCTGCTATCGTTAAGATTGCGAACCGGCAGATCCGGCCCGCACAGGGATTACCCGAGGATAGTTGCCAGCTGGTTACTGACTTCAGATACCGGACGGGTACCGTCAATTTTCTGGTAGCGGGTACGACCTTCTGCTGCTTCTTTGCTATAATAAGCAATCAGCGGCGCGGTCATCTGATGGTATTCCACCAGCCGTTGACGGACAGTTTCTTCCTGATCGTCTTTCCGGGTTGTCAGTGCTTCACCGGTCACGTCATCTATCCCTTCCTGTTTCGGCGGATTGTAGCTGACATGATAAACGCGTCCGGAAGGGGCATGTACACGGCGACCGATAATACGGTCAACGATGATATCGTCAGGTACCGCAAATTCCAGCACCACATCGACAGCAATACCGGCCTCTTTCATCGCATCTGCCTGCGGGATAGTACGGGGAAAGCCATCCAGCAGAAAACCTGCTTTGCAATCGTCCTGCGCAATACGCTGTTTAACCAGTGCAATCACCAGTTCATCTGTTACCAGCTTGCCAGCATCCATAATGGCTTTGGCCTGTAGCCCCAGCTCCGTGCCCGCTTTGACTGCCGCACGTAACATATCACCGGTAGAAATCTGCGGAATAGCGTATTTCTCCATAATGAACTGAGCCTGAGTTCCTTTACCTGCACCCGGAGCACCGAGCAAAATAATACGCATTGCGTAATACCTCTTGCGAATCGCGTTTAATAAACTTTCAGAAGGGCAAAAACATACCATTATGTCCGGTTCTCCACAAGGACAGGAGCGGCTGTCAGCCTGCTAAACAAGGGGAACTGTACAGAAAGACGGCTTGTTATGCGTAACATCCGACGGGATACAGATCTCCCTCCATCTCTGCGGCTTTATACCTGCTCACCACGAACACAGAAAGACGTCAAAAAAAAAGGTTCATCGCACCTTAGCGTGAATTAATAGAAAACGGCGGTAAAAGTGGTTAGTTTTGTATTCGCCAAAA
>NZ_JAERJS010000028.1:0-47221 GCF_018257525.1 Tatumella sp. JGM130
TTTGGCGATTGATCAGATCGCACAATCCGGGCTGAGTTCCCTTAAAGTGATCTACTATTTGGCGCAGCTATTTAGTGGAAGAGGCGGACTGGAAATCGTAGTTTCCCGGATAGCGAGTATCCTTCATCAAAAAAAAGGACATATAGTTAAATTCGCACTTTTCGATGATTCCGGAACTGGCATAAAAAATACAGACTGGCTGGATGGACAGGATTTTATTATAATAAAAAATAACTCCGGAAATAAAAAAATACAGAGATTAGTTAACGCATATAAATTATCCCGAGAAATTATAAAATACAATCCGGATATAATTGTATCAATCTGCCCGCTTGCATGTTTTATATCGAAGTATGCAAGTTTATTCTCAATAAAACATGCAAAGGTAAAAATAATATCATGGATGCATACACCGCCAGAAATTGCCTATAAGAAAAAATACTTAACGCTTGCTGACTTTCATCTTGCAATTTGCGATGGAATAAAGAAACAATTGGTTGCCATTGGTATAAATAAAGAAAAAGTAACTACTGTATACAATCCGGTAACACCAAGAGCTGAGTGTATAGAAAAAAACCATCAGGTACCTGAATTTATCTACGTAGGGCGATTACAATTTAATGACCAGAAAGTAATAAAAGAGTTACTTGATGCTGCATCTATAATAAACGGGAATTTCCATATCCATATAATAGGTGACGGAGATGACAGAGAGTTATGCCAGCAGTATTCCCGAAAGATTGGTGTATGGGAAAAAATCACCTGGCATGGCTGGCAGGGAGACCCATGGGGTTATATTTTAAATGAGATTAAATTCGCAGACTCATTGATACTTCCCTCTAAATTTGAAGGGTTCCCTCTTGTTCTTTTAGAAGCTATGGCAATGGGAATAATGTGTATTGCGAGTGACTGCAGATGTGGTCCGGATGAGATCATTACAGATAACGAAAATGGGATGTTATATAGCATGGGGAATGCTGAACACCTGGCATCAAAAATGCAAGCAGTTATAAACGGAGAATTTAAAAAAACGACCAGTGATATAAAATCAAGTGTCAGCAAATTTCATGATGATGTGGTCATAGAAAAAATAAATACGTTTTTAATTACACATTCAAAAAAATAACCCTGCGGCCCCTCCGGACACCGGATTTCTTTCCCCGCCACAGTGAGTGTCAGCCCGACGAAATAACCTGTAGGGGAAACCGGGCCTGGCTGGCGACGCAGCCCCGCAGGGGATCAATACAGGGGCTGTTGTGACCCGGGGGAACGGGCCGGAGATATATCCGTGGAATATCATTCAGGTAAGACCTCCGGTTGTCTTCAACTGTCAATAAACGCCACACTGTAAACCACCTCCCTTCCCGTTTCTCAGCAAAGCCATTAATCCGCAAAAATTTTTGTCAGATTGACGATCTATCTCAATAACAGTGCTGTTTACGGCGCTACACTGGGCAGCCAGGCCAGCTGTATCGCCGGGAACGGTAACCATCAGGATAACCGTGATGACTCTGATAGAGTGTATCCGCTGATATCACAGGAAAAAACACCGCTTTAGTTTTTTAATTTCCCTCTCTCCCGGCCCGGCAGAATCACGGACGGGACGAATAGCACTATTGAAAACATGGATTAATTACAGCGATGTAACATCCTGAAAACAATAATCCATTATTCCGGGTGAGCAATGATAACAACAGACGGTAACAGTGCGGTGGCTGAGGTCGCATTTAAGTGCAGCGAAATTATCGGGATCTACCCGATTACTCCCAGTTCTGCGATGGCCGAACAGGCAGATGCCTGGTCCGGTAAAGGAAAGCGTAACCTGTGGGGAGATGTCCCCACGGTTATCGAAATGCAATCAGAAGCCGGTGCGATAGCTGTAGTGCACGGCGCACTGCAAACCGGTGGTCTGGCCACTTCTTTTACCTCATCACAGGGGTTATTACTGATGATCCCCACCCTGTATAAACTGGGGGGACAGCTGATGCCTTTTGTACTGCATGTGGCGGCAAGGACCGTGGCAACCCATGCGTTGTCTATTTTCGGCGATCACTCCGATGTTATGGCTGTCAGGCAAACGGGCTGTGCGATGTTATGTGCAGGCAGTGTGCAGGAAGCTCAGGACTTTGCTGTTATTTCCCATGCGGCGACCCTGAAAAGTCGTGTCCCGTTTATCCATTTTTTCGATGGCTTCAGAACCTCTCATGAGCTGAATAAAATTGAGCCACTCAGCGATGAAACTATCCTGGCTATGCTGCCACAACAGGCGATTGATGACCATCGCTCCCGCGGCCTTACCCCTGAGCGACCGGTGATCCGCGGTACCTCAGCCAACCCGGATACCTATTTTCAGTCTCGCGAGGCTACCAATGTGTGGTACAACGCCGTCGACCAGCACGTTGAAGATACTATGCAACAATTTGCGGCCCTGACCGGCCGGCAATATGCCCCTTTCGATTATTATGGTCACCCGCAGGCTGAGCGGGTAATTATTATTATGGGATCTGCTGCAGGAACCTGTGAAGAAGTGACTGATCTGTTACTCAGCCGTGGTGAAAAGGTCGGTGTTCTGAAAGTCCGTTTATACCGGCCTTTCTCACCAGCCCGGTTGCTGGAGAAATTACCCCTCAGTGTGCGCAATATCGCCGTTCTTGACCGGACTAAAGAGCCCGGAGCTCCGGCCGAACCCCTTTGCCTCGATGTGATCAGTGCCGTGGCAGGGGCAGTCAGCAGCGGAGAAAGATCACACCTGCCACGTATTTCCGGCGGCCGTTACGGGTTATCTTCCAAAGAGTTTGATCCGCAATGTGCCCTCGCTGTCTTTGCTGAGCTGGCAAAGGAGATACCGAAACCCCGCTTCACCGTCGGTATCTATGATGATGTTACCCACCTGTCCCTGCCATTAGGTGATGACTGTCCGCCTTCCCTGGCAAGAATGGAAGCATTGTTCTACGGTCTGGGCAGCGACGGCAGTGTTTCTGCAACCAAAAATAATATCCGGATCATTGGTGAAAAGACCGACAGTTTTGCCCAGGGCTATTTTGTCTATGATTCCAAAAAAGCCGGGGGACTGACAGTTTCACACCTGCGGGTCAGCGACCACCCTGTCCGTTCTGCTTACCTGATAAAACAGGCGGATTTTGTCGGCTGCCATCAGCCACAATTTCTGGATAAATATCAGATGGCAGAGCAGCTGAAGCCAGGCGGTATTTTTCTGTTAAATACCCCCCATTCACCGGAAAATGTGTGGGCAACATTACCCCGGGAAGTACAGGCCGCACTTAATGAACGCAGGGCAAAGCTGTTTACGATTAATGCGACAAAAATAGCCAGGGAGTGCGGGCTGGGTACCAGAATTAATACGGTAATGCAGATGGCGTTTTTCAGTCTGACGCAGGTTATTCCGTTGTCACAGGCATGCCAGGCGCTGGAGCAGGCCGTTGAACGCAGTTACCGCAGCAAAGGCGATGAGCTGGCAGAAAGGAACTGGCAGGCACTGGCTGTCGCTCGTGAATCTTTGCATCCTGTCCCTTTGCAGCCGGTGACCCGTGACAGCAGGCCACGTCCGCCAGTGGTATCCGATGCCGCACCCGATTTCGTGAAAACAGTCACCGCCGCTATGCTGGCAGGGCTTGGCGATAAATTACCCGTGTCTGCTCTGCCGCCGGATGGCAGCTGGCCCGTCGGCACCACCCGCTGGGAAAAACGTAATATTGCCAGTGAGATCCCGGTCTGGAAAGCAGACCTCTGTACCCAGTGCAATCATTGCGTTGCTGCCTGTCCTCATGCTGCCATCCGCGCGAAAGTCGTCGACCCTGATGCGATGAGTGATGCCCCGTCATCTCTGCAATCTCTGGAGGTCAGGTCACGGGATATGCGCGGGAAAAAATATGTCCTGCAGGTGGCACCGGAAGACTGCACCGGCTGTAATTTATGTGTTGAAGTCTGCCCGGCCAGCGATCGGCAGCAACCGGAAATAAAAGCAATCAATATGCTTTCACACCTTGAGCATGTGGACGAAGAAAAAGTTAACTTTGATTTCTTCCTGCAGTTACCAGAGATGCGCAGTGAACAGCTGGAACGGATCGATATACGGACTTCGCAACTGCTGACCCCACTGATGGAATATTCAGGGGCCTGCTCCGGCTGCGGAGAAACACCTTATATTAAACTGCTGACCCAGCTTTGGGGCGACCGGTTATTGATTGCCAATGCTACCGGTTGTTCTTCTATTTACGGGGGGAACCTGCCATCTACGCCTTATACTACCGACCGTGAAGGCCGCGGGCCGGCCTGGGCTAACTCCCTGTTCGAAGATAATGCTGAATTCGGGCTGGGCTTCCGTCTGACCACCCGCCAGCGTAAAAACCGTATTCTGCGGTTACTTGATAGCTGCCGCAGCCTGATCCCTCCGTCCCTGTTCGCTGAATTACAGCAACCGGCGGAACCCTCACAGAAACGTCAGCAGATTGAAGCATTACGCCGGGTCCTTGAGTCAGAAGCACTGCCACAGGCAGCAGAACTCAGTCGTGATGCTGATGCTCTGGTCGATAAGTCAGTCTGGCTGATCGGCGGCGATGGCTGGGCCTATGATATCGGTTATGGCGGGCTCGACCATGTTCTGAGCACCGATGAAAACATCAATGTGCTGGTGCTTGATACCCAATGTTATTCAAATACCGGCGGGCAAGCCTCAAAAGCAACGCCTCTGGGAGCTGTGGCAGCGTTTGCCGAAAATGGCAAACGGAAAGCCCGTAAAGACCTGGGGGTCAATATAATGATGTACGGACACGTTTATGTGGCACAGATTTCGCTGGGTGCTCAGCTTAATCAGACCGTAAAAGCCATACAGGAGGCGGAAGCCTATCCGGGTCCGTCGCTGATCATTGCCTACAGTCCATGTGAGGAACACGGTTATGATCTGGCTCTGAGCCATGACCAGATGCGTCAGCTGACAGCCACCGGATTCTGGCCATTGTACCGTTTTGACCCGCGCAGAAATGGCACAGATAAACCGGCCCTCAGCCTGGACTCTCGCCCGCCGACGGATGCCCTGGCCGATGTGTTGGGTAATGAACAGCGTTTTAAACGACTTAACCGGCAGCAACCGGAGGTTGCCGCACAGTTGTGGAAAGAAGCCGCTGATGACTTACAAAAACGCTATGATTTTCTGGCATCGCTGGCAGGAAAATAATCCTCCGGATTTCCCTGCCACTCCCCGCCGCCCGGGATAAACAGCAGTACGGGAAATGACTACCATTGCATACAGCAGTTCGTCACCACGGGCTGCTGTATGGCTTGCTCTGGCAAAGTCCCGGTCACTGTATAACACTCCCCCCTGACGCAGCAGGATAACCAGACAGGCGGGCGGGCAGAGACAGCTCTTTCACCAGCATCGTAAATCCCTGCCACCGCAATAATGCATCAGAAAAAATGATCTTATTTTTTGATGAAAAACCAGATGAAATATTTTGCTACAAAAAAACCTATTCACAAAAAACAGGATAAGACAAAAAAGATAATAAAAATCAGCAACATAACACCAGAAATCATCCTGAAATAAAAAATACAAATAATTTACATATTTATATATCATCAGTCTCGCTAAATTATAAAGAATAACTTAAGGGTGACTAATGAAGAAGTATATTGCTGTTTCGGTTCTGGTACTGATGACTGCAGGCTGCGCACAGATGAATACGATGACGCAGGATCCAATCTCAACCAGTGACATTGCCGCTAAAATTAAAACCGGTAAAACAACCAGACAACAGGTTATAAATCTGCTAGGTAATCCGGACAGTGATAATATTGTGAATGGGCAGGAAACCCTGTCTTACACACTTTCTAATGACGTCGCTAAAGCCGGAAAAATGGCCAGCATGGCCAGTTCCGTTATGGCCTATATCCCGGGGGTTTCTGCCTATTCCGGTTATGCCTCCCAGGCATCTTCAGGGTCCGGCGCGCTGGGGCACTCCAAACAGGTTACTGTCACTCTTAAAAATGACAGAGTTTCCAGCTATTCCGTGACAGGCAGCTGACATTGAAAAAACTACTTATTACCGCTGTTCTGTTGCTGCCTGTTCCGGCATTGTCTTCAGTCACGGTCAGTAAAATGCAATTATGTACTGACCTTTATTCATTATATACCTCTGCTGAATTCCACAGCCTGCAAGGGATGCCGGAAGATGATTTTATCCGGCAATATCATCTGCAGGATGCTAAAGAAGATTATTCACCGGCATTTTATGACTTCGAGAAAAAACTGGTTGATAAAATTTTTGCTGAGCATAAAAAATCAGCGGATGACCAGTATGAAATGATGCGAAAATCAGCCAGAGATTCAAAGGTATATCTGGATAAATGTTACGATAATTTAAAAAATACCGATAATGTTATTTTTGACTAACCTCCGGACAGTTAACACAATATAAAGGCTACATATGAACGAGCAAAAATTATCAGTAAAATCCGCCATCGATAAACTGGCAGCTAAGATTGGTTATACCAACGTTATCTGTCTGCCGCTGTTATTTATCGGCTGGTTTATACTTTCCACTGCCACTGTAAATGTTGGTTTCGGCAGCAACCTGTCATTATCTTTATGGAAAATTACTGCCAGTGGTGGTGATATGTCCGGGTTTATGAATGGCGGTTCATCCTTCAGCTTTTACAGCCTGCTATTACTGATCGGTTTTTTCGGCCCGGTGTATCCTTTCTACTTTAAAGATATCCCGGCAAAGATTGGTAATGCTCTTCCATTAATTTTCATTCTGTTATTTCTGATTATCGCTTATATGAAAATTAAAGGGCTGGAGAGCGATATGAACGATGCTTTTGGCAGAAATTCAGGTATGGCACAGGACCTGTTCCGCACAATTCATCTCGGTGCGGGCTTTTATCTCGGTCTGATCGTGAGTATTTATCTGACCATTAAAGGCTTAAAAAAATAACAGCGGGCAGTTACAGGGGGAGCCGCTCCCCCTGTAATTATTCAACGGTCCGCGAGGATAGTGTTATTTTTCTTTTTTATACAGACCCGGAATAACTTTCCGTTATTATCCGTTTATCTGCCTGCATTAATCTCTGCGAATATAAATCCGCCCTTCTTATCTGCATATTCAGTACCAGACAGATTTTCTGTGCTGCCGGCAGTTTATAACAGCCGTTCAAAACGGTAGGGTGCAGGATCGACCAGTGGCTTGTCGCCGCAGATAAGATCTGCCGCCAGCTGACCGGCGGCGGGCGACGTACCAAACCCGTGGCCGGAGAACCCGGTCGCAAGTGTCAGGCCCGGTATACGGCTGACAGGACTAATCACCGGGGACGAGTCCGGCGTTACATCGATGGTGCCAGCCCACGACTGATCCACTGTTGCCTGTTCAAACACCGGCCATGCGGCACGCAGATTCTTCAGCGCTTCATTATTCAGCCGGGTATTCACTTGCGGGTCAAGGATACGCTGTTGTTCAAAGGGTGTAATCTGGTCATTACGCCAGTGCCGTGCCATTATCCAATCCTGCAAAAAGTGTCGTCCTAATCCGATCCGCAGGTTATCCCGGGCCTGGCGCAGTTGCGGCAGATAGCGGATCCCCAGCCGTAAATGGTCCCATGTCAGGGGGGCATCCAGTGCGCCTCGCTGGGTTATAATAAAACCGCCGCCATGATGCTTGCGGAATGAAAAGTCCGCGGCACCTACCGCGATCTCAGCAGGCCCTTCCATCGGCCGGGTACGCATAACCGAGCAGATTAACGGCAAGACCGGCAGATTTATCCCCGAATTTCCCAGAAAGCGGCGAGACCAGACTCCTGCCGCCAGTAACACCTGGTCACAACGGATCTCTCCCCGTTCGCTAATCACCCCGCTGACTTTTCCGTTAGTCGTCACCAGGCTACGTACCGCACACTGTTCGACAATCACAGCCCCTTTCGCTATCGCGGCTGCGGCAATTGCCGGCGCCGCCAGGGTCGGTTCTGCCCGTCCGTCCGACGGAGTATAAATGCCTCCCGCCCAGTGTGTGGTTCCGCCTGGCACCTGCCGGACAATATCTGACGAGGTAAGCAGCTGTGTATCAAGCCCGGCACCGGCAACACTGCGGTGCCATTGTTCATGGGCCGCCATCTGTTCATCATTGCGGGCCACAAACATGATACCTGACTGGCGGTAACCCGTATCATGCCCGGTACGGGCCGCCATGCCCGCCCAAAGCCGATCGGCTTCCCGTGCAAGGGGAATATCCTCTTTTGCTCTGCTGGTTTTGCGTATCCAGCCGAGGTTTCTCGATGACTGCTCTGCGGCGATGGCCCCCTTTTCCAGCACCACTACAGGTATCCCACGTTCTGCCAGAGTCAGTGCCGCTGTCAGGCCGATAATGCCTCCGCCGATAATGATCACGGTCGATTTATCGGGTATCTGTTCTGCGGTTTTAACCGGCATGATTACTGGTGCCATAGATTATCTCCTGTCTTAGTGCGGCAGGGTGATTTGCCGCACTTCCGCTGTTCCCGCACCACGATATGCCGTAACCTCAAGCTCAACCTTATACATCTCAGAACCGAGTGGCGGACAGGTAACGGTCGATGCCGGATTAATCCCGTGAAATTTCTCACCAATAATCGCCATTACTGTAGCAACATCCGCTGGTTGCTGGATAAAGACCCGTGAGCACACGACATCGCGCAGTGAGGCGCCCACCGCTGCCAGCGCAGTTTCAATATTGGCAAACACCTGCAGAGTCTGTTGCCGTAAATCTTCCGGTATTTGTCTTGTCACCGGATGCCGTCCGGCGGTGTTTGAAACGAAGATCCAGTTATCCAGCATCACCAAACGTGAGTAACTGGCTTTTTTTTCAAATTCAGAACCGGTAGTAAGTCTGGTTACAGTCGTCATAAGATATCCTGATAATTAAATAAGTTCGGGGGTTTCCCAAAGGTTAAGGGTTACGCCAATGCCTTTTGCTTTGGCATTGCGATAAACAACCGTTCCCCATGCAACATCCTCAACCGGCATTCCGCCGACAGACATGATGATAATTTCCTGATCACTGATACGGCCTCTGGCTTCACCGGCAACGATTTTTCCCATATCTTCAAGCTGATCAGCGGTCAGTGTCCCTTCCCTGAGCATATCCATAAAACGGACACCGATAATCGGGATCGTGTTATGGGCGGGTGCAGGCACTTCAGCGACCCAGGCTTTGTACAGGCCAGGATTGTCCAGAACTTTTCGGACATCCGGCTGTTCCATCGCCTGGTCGATATTGCACAGGGCAGGCATAGCCAGAAACGCACCCGCTTTTACCCACTCCCGTTTTACCAGCGGATAGGACGACGGGTCTCCGGTTTCTCCGGAGTTACAATAGCTGATGATGTCACTGCCCCTGACCAACTGTTCGAGAGTGTCCACCACTGTGACTGTGGTAATTTGCGGGTAGTTACTGGCGACCCAGCTCAGAAATCTGTCCAGGCTCTGTTGTCCGCGCCCTTTGACTTTCAGGGTATCAATCTGCGGGCATGCTGCCATAAACGCTGCCAGGGTCGTTTTCCCCATCACGCCGGGCCCCAGCAGACCAACCACTTTTGAGTCTTTTCGCGCCAGATACCTGGCTCCGACACCGGGGATAGCCCCGGTACGATAAGCCGATAGCAGATTAGCTGACATATGTGCCAGCGGAGCACCGGTATCAGCATCATTCAGCGTCATCATTAGAATAGAGCGCGGCAGGCCTTTTTCGCGATTAGCAATATTTGAACCGTACCATTTGACCCCTGAGGTACAAAAGTTGCCGCCCAGATAGGCAGGCATTGCCATCATACGGCGGTCTGCTGTGGGTTTCGGCATCGCGGGGAAAGGTGAATTTTCAGGAAAGGTTACCATTGCGCCATGAGAATCATTGTTTGGCCCTGCCATGCGATAATCACCGTGGTATAACAACCCGAACATCTCTTCCATAGTGTCAACACAGGCTGCCATATCTGTTACTCCGGCACGGATCATGTCCTGCTCGGATAAATAAATAAAATCCACTCTGGTTGAATCAGTCATTTTTTTCTCCCGGCCGGCAGCCTGTTCACAAACAATCAATACAGACACGGCAACAGACCAAATAGTGATCGGTTATCCTGTTGTCCGGTAATACAGACAGAAATAACCTGCCAGCCTGCCGGCTGTATTGAATATTTGCGACACGGTGAATAAATGCTGTGGCACAGGAATTGCTTTATTTATTTTTTTGACTGTCACAGGCAGGGGTTCTGATGCAATACAATAATGTCAATATCCATGGCCGTTTTCAGCCTGAGCAGCCATGGTTTGTACTGAATGCCGCCGGGCACTACACACTGCAGGGATCAGCTGATCCGGCAATATCCCACTTTTACAGTTTTGATCTTGCCCCGGGTGCCGAATTCACCCTGGCGGTCCCGGACGGATGTGTGGACATTGTTTTTGATTGTGATCCTGACAACCCCGGAGGCAGAGTCTGTGGTACGACTCTGCAGGCCCGCAGTGCAAATATGAAACACCGGCACCCTTATTTCGGGGTACGGTTTACGGCAGGTATTATTCCTGATTTTCTGGATATTGATGCCACGGATATTCCGGACCGTGAATTCAGTTTTACGGATGTGGTGCCGGGCGTACAGCAGGCTTGTGAACTGATTACTCAGGCCTGTGGTTTCAGCCGCAAAATCGCTTTATTCAATGCCTTTTTCGCCACGCGACTGGTGCGTAAATCATCGCCCCTGACAGCGCAACTGTTGCAAGTGATGGGCCAATATAAAGGTAACCTGCGAATTGACCAGCTGGAAATCCTGACCGGTTACACCTGCCGGACAATTCAACGCCAGTTCCGCCAGGATACGGGGCTATCCCCTAAAGCTTTTTGTAATATCTTACGCTGTCAGTCGGCATTAAACAGTATTCATGCCCGACAGAGCTTATCATTCAGTGAGCTTGCCTGTGATTTAGGGTTCAGTGACCAGTCACATTTTCTGCGGGAGTTTAAAAAGTCGGTCAGCACAACTCCGGGAGATTATCAGCGGAAAATTAGCGGCCAGGCATATACGCACCGTTTACGTTTTCATTGATCACCGAATCAGTGCAACCATGCACTGTCAGTCTGTCCGATTTATTCTATACGCTGACACTATCGCTGATAAATGATGCAGAAATATTCCGCGTCTCAGCTCAGTTTCACGGCGCGGGTTATTTCTCCCCGGACAGAGGTATAAGCGATGAACCATAATTCCGGCCTGCGTAAAAATACGTTAGGTTTATTTTCCCTGGTTTTTTTTGTTATCGCTGCCGCATCCCCCCTCACCGGGGTGGTGGGATTCCGGTATTTTATATTTTTTCATGCATCATCCTGATGTTATTTTCTGTCGGCTTTGTCACCATGAGCCGCCATATAAAAAACTCAGGGGCATTCTATACCTACATTTCTACCGGGCTCGGAAAAAACTGGGGAGCACCCGCCTCAGTACTGGCGCTGATAGCCTATATCTCGGTGCAGATTGCGGTTGTGGCAATGCTGGGATATTTCACACAACTCTTTCTGGAACAGCATTTAAATACCGATATCCCCTGGTGGCTACTGAGTATGATTTTTATCATTATCGTCTGGATGCTGAGTATAAAGCGGGTCGAAATCGGCGGTAAAATCCTTGGGGTATTAATGCTGGCAGAAGCAGGTATTGTATTACTGACAGATATTTGTCTGCTGGTCAAAAAAACAACCCCCTTCAGTTACCAGTCTTTTGAACCTGCCGTATTTTTACACGGTAATCTGGGGATCGCTTTTATTTTCACTATCGCCAGTTTTATTGGATTCGAGTCGACAGCAATTTATGCCGAAGAATGCAGGAATCCGGAAAAAACCGTGCCACGGGCAACTCTCTGTGCCCTGTTATTGATCACCGGTTTCTTTTGTTTTACCAGCTGGGCGCTGATTCAGGCTTATGGATTCGACCAGATTGTGGCTATCGCCAGTAAAGACCCGGGTAATTTTGTGTTTAATATTACCCGTCAGTATGTCGGTAACCTGGCTGTTGAAATTATGTCGGTACTGCTGATAACCAGTCTGTTTGCCGCCACCCTGGCATTTCACAATAATATTTCACGCTATCTGTTTAATATCAGCCGGGACGGACTTATCTGGAAAGAACTCTGTAAAACCCATCCGGATAACGGGACTCCGCACAATGCCAGTCATTTACACAGTGTGATTATGCTAATGCTGCTGGCGGGTATCGGCAGTACCGGTTTTGACCCGATGCTACAGATTTTTGCCGTTGGCTCTGCAATTGCCACCTTATGTATTCTGATACTTCAGTTAGGTGTCAGCTCTGCGGTCGTTTTATTTTTCCGCCGTATCCGCAGCAACCATCATCCTTTCACCATCTTATGGGCACCTGTGTTGTCATTTATCTGCATGGCCGCCACGATTGTATTAGTGATTAATAACCTGCAAACACTGAGTGGCAGCCACTCTTTGCTGGTATCCCTGATCCCCTGGATTATTCTGGTCTGTCTGGTGGTGAGCTATTTTCTGTCAACCCGCAGAACAGTAAAAGTCCGGGGGTAGTTATCCCGGGTCTGCGGGAATCCTGCCCGCAGACATATACTGTTCCGCTAACCGCCGCCGGTTATCGTGACCTCAGGCCAGTGTTCAGGACTTTTCCATGGCGCATAACAAACGTTTCAGCCAGTCAGTAGCGTTCTTTTTACCACTGCGCTGGTGAGATAAAATTTTCACTGTAAAGGGAGGCGCATAAAACGGCAGTGGAAAGATCCTTATCCCCGCCGAGTGCAGGAACCGTTCTGCCGCACGACGCGGGATAGCCATCAGTAACTCGCTTTCTGCCACTATCCAGGGACCACTTAACATCGATGGTGTTTTTATGGCTATCTGTCGCTGGTGCCCCAGTCGGGCTAATTGCCGGTCAAGCACACTCTGCCGTTCGTTCCACGGGGTTACCACCAGATGGCGGGCTGACAGATACTCATTCAGTGTCAGTGAATCACGTTGCAAACGACTGATCACCACATACTCATCCTGTAGCCAGTCTATTTCCTGTACATCGGGATGAGCAGCCCCATCAGGTACACTGAAGCCAAGCGCCAGGTCGATTTCACCGGCCAGTAATTCATTTAATGCCAGCGAAGAGGATAAATAGCGTAAGTCGAAACTCAGTCCCGGCCCTTTCTGCTGCAGGGAGTTCATCAGTTGCGGAAAAACACTGGATGCCGTGTAATCCGTAATTCCTATGGTGAAGCACTCCTGACTGGTCAGTGGTTCAAACTCAGCCTGAGGGGCCAGCTGGTTATTCAGTTCTGCAAGTAGCGGGGCAATTGCCGGAGCCAGTCGCATGGCATATACGCTGGGTACCATCCGCTGCCCTTCCCGGTAAAACAACGGATCATTCAGGGCTTCCCGTAACCGCGAAAGGGCATGGCTGAGTGCCGAGTTACTGACTGCAAGTTCTGCCGCTGCCCGCCGGACCGAGCCATGACGGAAGATAGCATCCAGGGCCAGCAACAGGTTAAGGTCAAGACGGCGTAACACCGGATGCATAATATTCATCGTCTGCTGATTTCATTGCACTTAATTGTTCGGAGAATAACCCTTATGCTGTCTGCCTTCAATAAATGCCCATAAGGACCCTTTATGAACCTGAGTATCCGCCCGGCGAGGCCTGATGACAGCCAGATTATTTTTGATATGATCACCGAACTGGCTATTTATGAAAAAGCCCCTGAACAGGTAGTCACTTCCGCTACCGGAATTCGCGAGACACTGTTTGGTCCCGACAGTAAAACAGAAGCACTGATTGCAGAAGCTGAAGGGAATGTTATCGGCTACGCTGTCTTTTTTACCAGCTATTCTACATGGTTAGGCCGTAACGGCATTTATCTGGAAGACCTGTATATCTCTCCGGTATCACGCGGCCAGGGGGCAGGAAAAGCCCTGATTAAGCATATTGCCGGGCTGGCTGTTCAGCGTCAGTGCGGGCGGCTGGAATGGAGCGTTCTCGACTGGAATACGCCGGCAATCGCATTTTATCAAAGCATCGGCGCCCTGCCACAGGAGGAATGGGTCCGTTACCGCCTGGACGGCGAGGCTTTGAAAGACTTTGCCGGATACTGAGAAGCGAGGGCTACTGACAGGACCGGGAGACTTTCTTCCCGGCCCACCGGACGGAGCATCAGCCCTTGTCATTCTGCCTGTGCTATAAGTGCATTCTTTGCCCGGCTGCAATTCGTCCGGCATTATCAGGCAAAAAATGGCTGATTATCATAAACGGCCGCGGAAACATGCCATCAGAGGATAAAAAAGACCCGCCACAATGCGGGCCTGAGGTTCAGGCACTGTGGCGGATTTGTTTGGTACGGAGAGTGACGCGTACCGGGACCGATTTATATGACGGGGTACCACTTTGCGGGTCATTATAGTCAAGCGGGACTAACACGTTCGCTTCCGGATAGTAGGCTCCGACCGAGCCGGCCGAGATGTTATAAGCGATAACCGTTATACCTTCCAGCCGCAATTGTCTGCCGGGAAGTGCTGTTTCGATATCAACCACATCGCCGTGCTCGAGACCCAGCCGGTCAAGGTCACTGTCATTCATAAACAAAATATCCCGCCGTCCGAACACTCCGCGATAACGATCATCCAGGGCATAGATGGTGGTATTGTACTGGTCATGACTGCGCAGTGTGATCAGCCTGAGTATATCACTGCCCTCTGCACTGGCATTTTCCTCTACCCCGCCGAACACAGAAAACTCCGCTTTACCCGATGCCGTCGGCCAGCGCCGTTCAACCGGAGGCAACGGCATTCTGAACCCGCCCGGCTGACGGATCCGCTGATTATAATCATCAAAACCGGGGATAGTTTTTTCGATACGATCACGGATCCGATCATAGTCAGCCACCAGCTCAGCCCAGGGGACCCGGCTATCCGGTAGTGTGGCTGCAGCCATTGCTGCCACAATCGCGGGTTCGGAACGCAGCATAGCCGAGGCCGGTTTCAGCTTACCGGAGGAGGCATGCACCATCGACATCGAGTCTTCGACAGTCACTGACTGTTTACCTGTCGCCTGTATGTCCAGCTCGGTTCTGCCCAGGCAGGGTAAAATAAAGGTCTGCCGTGCAACCAGTAAATGGCTGCGGTTCAGTTTGGTGCCGATATGCACGCTCAGGTCCAGCCCTTTCATCGCCGGGAAACAGGCCTGCGGGTCGGGCAGCGCCACAGCAAAATTGCCCCCGAGACAGATTAATGCCCGGGCACTGCCGTCCACCATTGACTGCATTGCCTGTACTGCATCGTGCCCATGCTGACGGGGAGGAACAAAACCAAATTCAGCCTCCAGCCGGGCCAGAAAATCCGCAGATGGTTTTTCGGTAATCCCTACAGTCCGGTTTCCCTGTACATTAGAATGCCCGCGTAACGGACAAATGCCTGCCCCCGGTTTACCAATATTACCTTTCATCAGTAACAAATCAGCAATCAGCCGTACATTCTGCGTGCCTTTGTTATGCTGGGTAATACCCATTCCGTAAGTAATAATAGTGGCATCAGATTTCTGATAAGCGGCGGCAACAGTTTCCAAATCATTGCGGCTCAGACCACTTTCCTGTTCAATGTCCTGCCATTCTGTCGCCTGTATATCATGACTGAATAAGCTAAAATCGCGGGTATGTGTAGCAATAAACTCATGGTCCAGCACCCCGCCGCTATTCGCTTCCTTTTCCAGTAAAGCCTTAGCAATACCTTTCAGGGCAGCGGCATCGCCGCCGGCTTTCACCTGATAATATCCGGAGGCAATCTGCGTCGACCCGTAGGTTGCCATTTCGCCAACATTCTGTGGATCAGCAAAACGTTCCAGTGCCCTTTCCCGTAACGGATTAAATACAATCACCGGCACATTACGGCGTGAAAGTTCATGCAGGGTTCCCATCATCCGCGGATGATTGGTGCCAGGATTATGGCCGATAGAGATCACCAGTTCGGTGTGTTCGAAATCCTCCAGCGAAACAGTGCCTTTACCGATTCCGATAGAGCGAGGAAGACCCACACTGGTCGCCTCATGACACATATTTGAACAGTCGGGAAAGTTATTGGTGCCGTATTCGCGGGCAAATAGCTGAAACAGATAGGCGGCTTCGTTAGAAGCGCGTCCCGAGGTGTAGAACTCCGTCTGCGATGGCGACAGACCCCGCAAAACTTCAGCGATTTGTTGTAACGCCAGTTGCCAGCTGACAGGCTGTAGCGTATCACTGGCAGGATCATAGGCCAGCGGTGTCGTCAGACGGCCGTAATTTTCCAGTTCATAGTCCGATTTTTCCAGTAATGAGGTCACCGTATTTTCCGCCAGAAATCCGGCGGTCAGCCGTTTACTGGTCGCTTCCCAGGTCACTGCTTTGGCGCCATTTTCACAAAACTGAAAGGTTGAATGATGATCTTTGTCAGGCCAGGCACAGCCCGGGCAGTCAAAACCGTCCGGCTGGTTGGTCCGTAGCAGAGTCGGGGGTGCATTCAGGATATCCATCTGAGTACGAACCGCGATAGCAGTAGCCTTCAGTGCTCCCCAGCCACCGGCAGGTCCATCATAAGGATGAATGCCGGGTACCGCACGTCTTTTGCCCATTTTCGTTGTCTCCGATAGCGCACAGTGCAGATAATGTCCTGCGGATAATTATCTTAAAGCGTAGCAGAGTAATGGTAACGGACAGGCTGGCGGACATGTATTGTCACAGTCTCAGGCTGACGGGGCGGACGATAATTTATCCACATGCTGTTGTAAGGCGGCAGTCAGTAACGGGATATGGCTGGTTCGGGGATCTTTTACGGCACTGAGTAAGGTCAGCGTGCCGGACACGGCTTTTTCTGCCAGACGCTCTAATTCCGGTTGCAGATCCGGGGCTGCCAGTTGCTGCTGATACAGGTCAGAGAAGGTTTTATAATCAATCACCTGATGATGATAATCCCGACGCAGCTCTGTCCCGGGGGTGATTTGTTTACACCACTCGTCCATCACCAGAGTTGCTTTGCTCAGACCCCGGGGCCATAACCGGTCAGCTAATACACGGTAGCCATCCTCTGCAGACGCAGTGTCATATGCCCGTTTAAACTGGATCATTTCACCTCTCCTTTAATACACAGAAATATAACCACACAGCTTAGGTTATACCCGCACCTGGCTGACGAATAGCAGATTTTCTTATCCGGAACGGTAGAAAATGGTGTTAAATTCGCCATAACCACAGTGTCAACAGTATAAAAAGCCAGAACGGTTAAAATTCCGCATAAAGATATGTACAAATAATATTTCCCTGTGACTCATTACTGCCTAAAATAGGCTAAGTGGTCAGCCCTGCGGCTAACCGGTGTTTTTTTAATTTTTATTTGGAAGGTGTACTGTGCCAGCATGGTTAAATCTTGCAGCAGAATCATTCTGGCCAATGTTACATGCCGGATTGACGTTTACTATACCCTTAACGTTACTGTCTTTTGTTCTGGGGCTTTCTCTGGGGTTTGTTATCGCCCTAATCAGGTTATACGGTCCTCAGCCACTCAGGCTGGTGGCTCGTTTTTATGTCTGGCTACTACGCGGCACGCCGTTACTGGTACAGCTATTTCTGATTTTTTACGCACTGCCGAGCGCCGGGATCACGATTTCAGCGTTTCCCGCCGCAGTCATTGGCTTTACGCTGAATATCGGTGCTTACTCATCAGAGATTATCCGCGCCACCATTAAGTCGGTACCGGTCAGTCAATGGGAAGCGGCCCATTCTATCGGCATGAACTGGCGTCAGGCACTGATCAGGATCATTTTACCTCAGGCGGCCAGAATAGCCGTTCCGCCGTTGTCTAATACCTTTATTTCGTTGGTCAAAGACACTTCGCTGGCGTCAGTGATTACGGTCCCTGAAATGTTTCTGGCGGCACAACGTATTGCGGCCGTGACTTATCAGCCGCTGATTTTATATACGGAAGCAGCGCTGATTTACCTGTTTTTCAGTACACTGCTGTCAGCACTGCAAAATAAACTGGAGAAACATTTCTCTCGTGAAGAAAAGGCGGAGTCCTGAGCTGATGATTTCATTAACCGGAATTAACAAATTTTTTCAGGATAATCATGTCCTGAAAAATATTTCGCTGGAACTGCCGAAAGGTTCAGTCACCGCGCTGATCGGTCCTTCGGGCAGCGGGAAAAGCACCCTGCTGCGCTGTGTGAATCTGTTGGAGATCCCCCAGTCGGGCAGCCTTACCCTCGATCAGGAAACGCTGGAATTTCACAATAAACCCCTGCGTAGCAGAGATATCCAGCGAATCAGCCGTCAGACAGGCATGGTGTTCCAGAACTTTTCGTTATTTCCCCACAAAAGTGTGCTGGAAAATATTACCGAAGGGTTGCTTGTGGTGCATAAATGGTCAAAAGCAGAAGCTGTCGAACGGGCTGATGCCTTGCTGGAAAAAGTCGGCCTGCTGCATAAACGTGATGATATGCCGGTCACCCTTTCCGGCGGACAACAGCAACGGGTTGCCATTGCCAGGGCGCTGGCCCCGTCGCCAAAAGTATTACTCTGTGATGAGCCGACGTCTGCCCTCGATCCTGAACTGGCCGTAGAAGTGGTGGCCGTATTACGGCAACTGGCGGAAGAAGGTACCACCATGCTGATGGCTACCCATGATTTACGCCTGGCCGCTTCGGTTGCCAGCCATACGATTTTTCTTGAATCGGGTGAAGTCGTGGAAACCGGTGACTCACAAACCCTGTTCCGTCACCCGCAAAAACCCAGAACGGCAAAATATATTGCCACCCTGACCGACGGCCTGCCCGTCGGCCCGGTATAATGTTATCCAGGAGTCTGAGATGAAAAAAACTACTCTGTTATTATCAGCACTATTTTCATTAAGTGTTGCCCATTCAGCACTGGCGGATGATTCGCTGGCACAGGTCAAATCTTCCGGTGAACTGAAAATCGGTACCGAAGGGACTTACCCGCCGTTTACCTTTCATACTATATCCGGTGACCTGACCGGGTTCGATGTGGAAATTGGCCGGGCGATTGCTCAGCAATTACACGTTAAACCGGTGTTTGTTGAAGGAAAATGGGACGGGCTGATCGCAGGTCTGGATGCCAAACGTTATGATGTGGTGATGAATGAAGTAGGAATCAGCCCTGAGCGCGGGAAGAAATATGATTTCTCACAGCCTTATATCGCCTCTAAAGCTGTGGTGGTTGTCAAAAATGACAATGACAGTATCCACGACTTTTCTGATTTAAAAGGAAAAAAATCTGCCCAGTCACTGACCAGTAACTATGCTCAGATCGCCCGCAATTATGGTGCACAGCTGGTAAGTACCGATGGTTTTAACCAGTCAATTGATCTGGTGGTTCAGGGACGTGCCGATGCCACGGTTAATGATAAGCTGTCTTTCCTCGACTTTAAGAAACACCGCCCTGATGCTCCGGTAAAAATTGTGGCTTCAGAAGATAACGCCAGTGCTTCTGCAGTACTGCTGAGAAAAGGGGAAACTTCTCTGCAAACCGCGATCAATGATGCCCTGACTACTCTCAAAAAAGACGGTACCTATCAGAAAATTTCTGAAAAATACTTCGGTGAAGATGTCTCTCACTAATAAGTAATACTGACACCGGCTGTCTGCCGGTGTCAGTCTCTGACCGTGGCTTGCGGCCGCGGGTAGACTGCTCTTCCCTGTCTGATTTCCTTTTAAATACCCTGTAGCAATCAGGCTGTCTTTGTAAGGCGCACCTGCTGGTTATTTCGGCCCGGCATTTGCCGTAACACTCTGTGGTACATTCTGACTGGCAAGCGGAGTATAGCGATAACTGACTGCTGAGCTAAATGTATTGCCGGTGGCCGATGTGCCGGTAGTACCGCTGTAGGTATTATTTTTCTCAAAGAAACTGTAGCCATAGCCGCTGCTATCCTGAGAAACCGTATTGGTGTTATTAGTATTGCGGAAAGAGTTGGCCTCAGAATACACCACACTGCCGCTGCTTACCTGCAATGCTTCGTACTGTTTCTTCGGATATTTTTTACCATCAGTCCCCGTATTCTGATCAGTATCTGCATAGGTTTCGCTGTTATCAAAATAGTTATTGTAGGCATGGATCCAGCCACGGAATAACGGACGTCCGCGCATATTAGGTCCAATCCAGTTATTGTGCAGGGTAACATGCAGTTTTTTGGTCGCCTGCCAGGAATCACCGGAATTAGCCCCGATAACCATCGCTAAACGTTCATCTGCAAGATCCGTATAGTAACCCACCCAATTCCAGACCGGATCCGGAGACATATTCACCCAGCTGTCACTGAACCAGAGATGGTTATAGGACAGGGTAATATAATCTGAGCTCAGGGCAACACTCATCAGGTCATCACTGGTATCGTAAATATTACAGTGAGTCACCAGACCATTGGTGATTCGGCGGAAAGAAATACCTTCGTAGTTGATCCCCGCCAGTCTGCTACTGTCCGAAGAACCAAAGATCTGCGCCGGCATTGCCTGTAAATCAGCAATTTTGCCGAAGAAGCTCAGATTAGCAATTTTAATATTCTGAATATTGGTCCCTGCGGGGAGCAACTCGCCGTCGAATTTCAGCTGTATATTTTCCAGGGCAGCTTTGCCGCCTGCCGCGCCTTCAATGGTGGTATTGTTATTAGCCAGAGAAGAGAAGGTCAGTGTGGTTAAGCCCGCACCGCCATAAATGGTACCACTGACAATAATATGATGCTGACCACTGCTGACCGCATTTTTCAGCTGGCTCAGGGTAGAAACCGTGACCGCGGTATAGCTGTCACCGCCAGTCGTGGTCGCAAAGCCTCCACTGTCCGCAGCCAGAGCCTGGCATCCGGAAAGACTTAACGCTGCGAGTAACGATGCCTGAAGAGTACGTAATGTTGTTTTCATAATCACCTGCCGTGTAAATGTTGATAGAAGTATGTTTTTTCTTGCCTCACACACTTTTCCACACAATACACAACACATCATCCGGTCACTGTTGTCCTCTCTCAGGCACAACCATAAATGGCCACTGACGCTATTATTTACCGCAACAGTGGCCATTTTATAACGGCAACAGGGCTCAGACAGCCCCTATTGCCATTTTACTTCACCGGTATTTACTTTAGCACTGAGCTCCAGAGAACTCTTATCCGCGAGATGTGGCCAGCGTTTTTCCATACTGCTAATGACTGCTGCTGAATCTTTATGCTGCTGTAATGCCTTTTCAAAATCTTGCAGATAATTCAGGGTAAAGCTAATCGCCTGATCACCGGACGGTGCTTTGCCAATATAGTGGCCGGGGATCACCCTCTGCGGCTTAAGGTCCAGCATTTGTTGCAGCGTGTCACGCCATTGTTTACGGCTCTCCGCGGTCTGGGTGTCGGCAGTCCAGACATGAATTCCGGCATCAACACCGGTACCGCCAAGCAATGTTCTTTGCTGCGGGAACCAGACATAGGCTTGTTGTGAGTCTGCGTCACGAATATCGATCGGCTGCCCTTCCAGGCTAAAGCGGGTATCGGGGATCACCTGTGGCGTAATCAGCTTTTGCGGTGCGCCGTCACCCATTTTGGGTCCCCAGTAACTGAGTTTTGCCTGCTGTGTGGCTTTAATATGGTCGACCACTCGCTGTGTCGCGACAACTTCCACCCCCGGAAATGCCTTAACCAGCGGCTGCAGACCAAAATAGTAGTCAGGATCACCGGCCGTGATCACAATCCGGGTCAGTTTTTTTCCGCTGTCACGGATCATGCTAACCAGTTTCTCGCCGTCTTTTACACTGAACTGGGCGTCAAACAATATAACCTGTTTTTCACCACTCACCAGTGTTGAAGCAACAGGAAAAATCCCCTGCTCTGCCGGATTATAAACAGTGAACTGTAACGGGGCGGCCATTGCGCCGCCGCTGACCAGCATCGCCATCAGAGATATTGTCGATAATTTCATTACTTTCTCCTGTTGTCTGTACCGCGGGCGCTAAACCCGCGGTTGTTTGCCCGCTGCCAGGCGTCTGGCACCCGGAGAGCATCGCCGAATACGGATACATTCTATCGTTTTCATAATCTGTTAAAATTATCTTATTCTGAGATGCTGAGTTTCATAATCCGATCAGGAGTAGATATGGACAGAGTGACGGCGGCGAGGGTGTACAACCGGATTTGTGAAACCGGAAGCCTGAGTGCAGCAGCACGATCGCTGGGGATGTCGCGGCCAATGGTCAGCCGCTATCTGGAAGAAATGGAAAAATGGGCCGGAACCCGCTTGATCCATCGTTCGTCACGCCGGATGACACTGACCCCGGCCGGTGAAGATATTCTGCAAAAAACCCGTCAGCTGAACAGGCTATCAGAGGATATTGGCAGCTTACCGGTACGGGAGGTTCCTTCAGGTATATTACGGGTTGCCTGTGCCCATTACACGGCAACCCACATTATCAGCCCGGTACTGGCCCCGTTTTTATTACGCTACCCGGAATTACGTATTGAGCTGGATATTAATAATCGCCCGGTAAGCATGGTCGGAGAGCGGATTGATGTCGCTATACGCATCACCGACAGCCCTGAACCGGCGGCGATTGCCCGGCGACTGGGTGAATGCGCCTCAGTACTTTGTGCCTCTCCGGAGTACCTGGCTATTCACGGCCATCCCCGGACCCCTGACGATCTGATGTCTCATAATTGTCTGAGTTACAGTAATTTCAGTCACCAGAGCTGGCAGTTTTTCAGTGAACAGAATGACAGCCTGTCCGTCGCGGTCAATGGCAACCTGAGTGCCGGTATCTCTGCTGTATTACTGGATGCAGCCCTGGCAGGCTGTGGAATTACAATGATTCCGCTGGCAGAAGCCAGCCCCTGGCTGGCAAAGGGACGACTGGTGCGGGTGCTGAATCAGCTGACACCGCGCAGTATGGGTATTTACGGGCTGTATATGTCTCGTAAATTACAGCCCGCTGCTCTGCGATTATTTCTCGATGAAATCCAGGGCCGGCTGCAGACCCTGTAATCGCCGCCGCAGGGCTCAGGCCCTGTTGCTGTTTATCTGTGTATCAGGGCGGTAAGCAATGTAATAGATTAATGCGACAAAAATTGCCCCGCCGACAGCATTACCTGAAAATACTGCAATAAAATTACTCAGATACGCTAGCCAGCTTCCCTGTCCGGCAAAAATGGCCGCTGGGATAATAAACATATTAGCGACTACGTGCTGAAAACCTATCGCTACGAAGGCCATCACCGGAAACCAGATACCGATAATTTTTCCGGTAACATCTTTGCTGGCCATTCCCAGCCAGATGGCCAGACATACCAGCCAGTTACAACCAATTCCCGAAATAAACGCCTGTACGCCGCTGGCACTGGTTTTTGCCGCGGCAACTGCCAGGGTACTCTTTAAAAATGCCCCTTCGGTCATGCCCAGCAGATGACCAAAAAACCAGGCAACAGCCACGCTGCCGAGAAAATTACCGATAGTGACCCACAACCAGTTACGCACCAGTGCTGCCCAGCTGATTTTTTTCGATAATGCGGCTATTGTCATCACCATCATATTGCCGGTCAGTAACTCAGCTCCGGCCAGTACTGTCAGTATCAGTCCCAGCGGGAACATCATCGCCCCGAGCAACACACCAAAGGAGCCCCAGTCTGCCGGCAGACGGGAAATCACATGCAAGTCCAGCATAAAACCGATAGCAATAAAGGCCCCCCCTAAAAAACCCAGTATTAATAAGCTGCTTAACGGGGTGCGACTTTTATTCACTCCGGCCTGAACCGCCAGCAGTGCTATTTCTTTTGGTGTACTGAATGACATAATAACCCGGTAATGTTGTAAGCCGGAAACGGCCCGGATGAACAGAACGTCATCAGGGTGATGACGAGGCAAATATTCGGTAATACTCCGGGTTATGATAATCTGCGGCCAATAATCTGCCAACCAAATAATTACAGTAACTTAATAGTTTGCAGTCGAAGCATAAGGTTAAATATTAACTAGTTAATTATATTCGACCGCAAAACATCCGCGACACTCTGCTTCTTTTTTACCAGATCTTTGGCTGCTTATCTCACCCGCCAGACTTTTCAGGGGTCTGGCACTGGCAGATAACGCTTTCCCCGCGGCCAATGCTATGCTGAGTTACCGGCTAAGGCCTGCAATTAATTAACCATTCAGCCAAAGGAAAAGAGATATTATGAGTACATCTTCTTATACACCACCACAAGTCTGGACCAATGACCAGCCGGTCGGCGGAAAATTTGGCAGCATTAACCGTCCGGATTCCGGTGCCCGATACCCGCAAACCCTGCCGGTGGGCTCTCAGCCTTTCCAGCTTTATTCTCTGGGAACGCCGAACGGGGTAAAGGTCAGTATTATGCTGGAAGAGTTACTGCATAAAGGGCTGCAGGGTGCCGGTTACGATGCGCACCTGATTAACATTATGGAAGGTGAGCAGTTCGGTTCAGACTTTGTCGCAATTAACCCTAACTCTAAAATTCCGGCACTGGTTGACCGCAGCGGGCCGGAAACGGTGAATATTTTCGAATCGGGCGCGATCCTTCTTTATCTGGCTGAGAAATTTGACTGCTTTATCCCGACTGAAACTGCACAACGCGCGGCCTGCCTGAGCTGGTTATTCTGGCAGATGGGCAGTGCTCCCTTACTCGGCGGCGGGTTTGGTCATTTCTATGCCTATGCACCGGAAAAGCTGGAATATCCGATTAACCGTTTTGCCATGGAAGCTAAGCGGCAACTGGATGTGCTGGATAAACAACTGGCGAAAAATACCTATATTGCCGGTGAGGAATATACGATTGCCGATATTGCTATCTGGCCGTGGTACGGGGTTCTGGTTCAGGGCGGCATATACGGTGATGCGGCCAGGTTCCTTGATGCCGCTTCTTATACGCATCTGAAGCGCTGGGCCGATATGATTGGTCAGCGGGAAGCTGTGAAAAAAGGCAGTAACGTGCTTAAAGGCTGACCGGTGGCAGAACTGCCGTTGCCGGCAGTTCTGCTGTTATTTTACCGGCGCGGAGTCCCGATAATCCGCTCAGACGAAAGGATCATTATGCTGCCAGTAATCATCACCGTAACCGGCCTCTTTATCCGTCACTAATGCGGCACTGAGCTGCTGTCTGAGGTGCTGCTCATCCATATCCATGCCTATAAGTACCAGCTCCTGTCTGGCATCACCGATATTCTCTGTCCAGTGGCGCATAATATATTCCACTGATTCAGGATCCTCCGGCCAGTGCTGCCGGGGTACGTTTACCCACCAGCGACCCGACAGTTCATAATGGGAAACACCCCCTGCCTGTGACCATATACCTGCGGATGCCGGCCGCGATGCCAGCCAGAAATACCCTTTGGAACGCATAACGTTATTCAGTTGCCCTTGTACTAACTGGTAAAAACGCTGTGGATGAAATGGCCGTCGTGCGCGAAAAACAAAGCTGCTGATACCATATTCCTCTGTTTCAGGCTGATGCTCACCGCGTAATTCTTTCAGCCACCCTGGTGCATTGGCTGCAGCTTCAAAGTCGAATAATCCGGTATCAAGAATGTCATCTAAATCAACCCGGCTAAATGCCGATGTGATCACTTTCGCCCGCGGATTAAGCCGTGTCAGGATACTGGTGAGCCGCGCCTGCTCATCGCCGCTCATCAGGTCAGTTTTATTCAGCAATAAAACATCGCAGAACTCGATCTGTTCAATCAGTAAATCCACAACGGAACGCTGGTCTTCTTCGCCCAGTGACTCTCCCCGCGCCTGCAGGCTTTCGGCGGCCGTATAATCCCGCAGAAAATTAACACCGTCGACCACCGTTACCATGGTATCCAGCCGGGCAATCTGTGACAGACTGATGCCGTCGTCATCAGCGAAAGTAAAGGTTTCAGCAACCGGCAGTGGCTCGGAAATACCAGTAGACTCGATCACCAGTTGATCAAATCGTCCGGCTTCTGCCAGACGTTTCACTTCCAGCAGCAAATCTTCCCTTAATGTGCAGCAAATACAGCCATTACTCATTTCAACCAGTTTTTCGTCGGTCCGTGATAATTCAGCACCACCCGCTCTGACCAGAGCTGCATCGATATTCACCTCAGACATATCGTTAACAATCACCGCCACCCGGCGTCCGGCCCGGTTATTCAGAATATGGTTTAATAATGTTGTTTTTCCGGCACCGAGAAATCCTGAAAGTACGGTTACCGGCAGCCGTTTATCCGCGTGTTCCGGGGGTGAAATCAGAGACATTGTTCACTTCCTTTAAATATAGAGTGATAATTATACGTAAGCTCAGCCGGCGCTACCTGCAGGCAGAGCCGGTTTCAGCTCCCCTCATATTCTGCCACCGGCCTCAATTGTTATGTTATAACATAACAATTGAGGATTTCAATCTGTACTCTGTGATCCCCTTTGCCAGGAAATAGCGACTGACAGCCAAACCGGCAGGGAAAATCCCCGTCAGAGCAGATGGTAAAACGACGTTTCCCGTCAACCTAATCCGGCTGTCTGTGAGCCGTTACCCGCCCGGGTAACTGTCCTCCATTACACCCCTTTGTAAATATCAGGTTTCCGGACGATACCACAGCCAGATCAGTACCAGACTCATACAAGCCACAGTAATTATGACACTGGGTAAATGGGGTACCGTAAAATACATTACCGTGGCAGAAACGGACATCATCAGGGTAGTTACCCATTTTGCTTTGCGTGGCATGATACCGCGCTGCCAGTTCGCCAGCAGCGGGCCAAAAATCCGGTGCCGCAGGATCCAGCCATGTAAACGAGGCGAACTGCGGGCGGCAGCCCAGCTGGCCAGCAGTAAAAATTCGGTACAGGGCAGACCCGGCAATATCAGCCCGGCCACGGCCAGCAGCAGACTGATCACTGCCAGGCAGCGATAGAGAAACCGCCGGATGCGGCCCACCGCGGCTACTGGTGAGGGAGGGGAGGAAGGGTCCCGGGGTAATGGCATCGGCCGCACTCCTGTTACCTGAATCACTGTCCTGACGCTATGCTGCCGTTACCAGGGCCGGCAGCACTGGCACCCGGTCACAGCAGTTTGCGGGTATCGGGACTCTGCAGGTATTCACTGATCTGCAAGGCAGGAACTGCGGCACTGAACAGAAACCCTTGCCCGTAATGATAACCTTCATTAATCAAAAGTGCCCGTTGTTCTGCATCCTCGATGCCTTCGGCCACCACATCCAGTTCCAGCTGGGTCGCCAGCAATAGCAGTGCTTTTATCACCGCCAGCCCTTTTTTACCTTTACTCAACCCGCGGACAAAAGAACGATCGACTTTAATCACATCCACCGGATAATCCCGGATATTAGCCAGCGCCGAATAGCCAGTACCAAAGTCATCAAGCGCAATACGTACCCCCTGCGCTTTCAGTAATTTTATGGCACGGAAAACATACCCGGCTCCTCGTCCGTCAAACATATGTTCGGTGATTTCCACTTCCAGCAAATTAGCGGGTAAGGCATATTTTTGTAACTGTGCCAGGAATTTTTCAGCATAATCATCCCGCATAAATTCGACCGGTGAAGCATTAACTGAGACGGGCACGATCTCCAGCCCCTGATCAATCCACTGACGCATATCCGAAAAAACCTGATCGCGGATAAAAAAACCAATCCGTTCCGCCAGTCCGTAATTACTGAATGCGGCCCAGATATCGCCCGGAGAATGCAACTCCCCCTGCTGGCTGTAAAAACGCATCAGGGCTTCAATACCAATAATTTTACCGTCGGTTAAACGGACTTTCGGCTGGTAAAAGGGCACAACGGATTCATTGCGGACAATTTCTTTCGCCAGTTCCAGCTGATTACGGGTGATATCGACCTGGCGGGTCATTGCGGGTTCAAAACAACAAACTCCGCCATAACCGGTACGTTTCAGTTCATTCAGCGCCGTATCTGCGGCTTTAATCAGCTCAATACTTTCACGGCCATGTTGCGGGAATATCGCACCGCCAATACTCAGACTGAAGTTAAGGGTATGCCCCTGAAAACTGACCGCCTGACATACCTGTTCTGTCAGTTGTGTACATGTCTGGTGCAATATTTCGCTGTTATCAATGTCCGGTACGATAACCGCGAACTGATCACCACCAATCCGCGCAATAAAACTGTTTTTCGGCAGATTTCTGGTCAGTCGCCTCGCCAGTACCGCCAGCAGATTATCTCCCGCAAGGTAACCGAGCGTATCGTTGACGACATTAAAATCGTCAAGATCAAGCAGCAGTACCGCAAATGATGACCCCTGCAGACTGGCGGTGCTGAACTGTTTCTTGAGGGCCGAATGAAATACCCTGCGGTTAGGTAACCCGGTCAGATCATCATGTTCACTGATATACTTAAAACGCTGTTCTGCTATCTGTAAACGGGTAATATCCCGTGATACGCAGAGTACGCGGGATACCTGTCCTTCTGCATCCAGCACCGGCGTGAGTATGTTGTCCCAAAACAGTGGTGCTCTGCCCGGTAGCTGACTTTTGTAGGAGAAACGGGCACTGGTTCCGCCCACCGCGGCTTCCAGTGAATCGATCCCGCATTGCCGGGACTCGGCAGGCAGCATATCGGGCCAGCTCATCCCCGCCACGGATGCACGGTCAAGACCCAGCACCTGACAACCGTAGGTATTGACATCAATCAGTTCACCTCCGGTACTGATGATTTTAATGCAGTCAATACTGGTATCAAACATACGGCTGGAATAGCACAGCTCATCCCTGGCCCGGAATTTTTCCATTTGTACATCATTAATATCAAAAAATTTAACCATCCGGCATTCAGGGGACGGTATCAGATAAGCATAAACGATAAACCAGCCATATTGTTCGTTGCCAGTGGCCAGACGGATATGATGCTGAAAGTGAGTATTGTTGTGCAAAGTTTCTGCCCAGGCGACACTGATTGCCGGCTGGTCTTCAGGATGTACCCAGTCAAGCCAGTGATGTGGCCCGGTGACCGGCAATTCAGCCATTGTTTCACACCAGCACTGGTTAGCGATAACTTGCCGGCCATCGGTGGAAATACACCACGCCGGTAATGGAATATGATCAAAAAACCGTTCTTTAAACACCGTAAATGCTTGCGGCGTCATCGTATCAGCTTCTGACTCAGTCGCAGACTGCCTGCTTAATGTCGTCGATTTGCTCATCATTTACCTTGCATAACGGTGAACTATGATTTGGTTTGCCTGTATTTATAGCCACAGAGCACCCCGCCTGAATAACAGTCAGCCTCCGGAGAGATAATGTGGCTATTTTCCCGCCATCTGCGATGGTTCTTCGCGGATCTTAGCCGCGGCCTGTATTGCTTTTGCCTGTAGCCGCCGGTAATTATTCAGCCAGCTGCCACTGGTCAGTCGCCACCAGAAACAGACACTGCGTACTCCCCAGTCAAGATACATGCCCAGCCATACTCCAATCACCCCCATGCCAAGATAAATTCCCAGCACATACCCCAGCACCACCCTTGCCCCCCACATGCTGAACATAGAAACATACATGGCATAACGTGCATCTCTGGCACCTTTAAAACTGGCGGGCAATACCCACGACATTGCCCAGACCGGCATAAATGCCGCATTCAGCCAGATCAGATGTTGCGTCACCCGGATAACTTCCGGGTCGCGGGTATATAACCGTGCCAGCATACCGGCCAGCGGTACCGAGAGCAGAGCCAGGCCGCACAGGCCAAAGGTCGACAGCCAGAAAACATGGCGTACCTGTACTGATGCCTGATAGACCTGATTTCTACCCAGCCGTTTACCGGTAATAATCGTCGATGCTGAACCCAGGGCGTTACCGGGCAGGTTAATCAGCGACGCAATAGAAAATGCGATAAAGTTACCGGCAATTTCACTGGTCCCCATTCCTGCAACATAGACCTGAGTCAGTAATTTCCCGCCATTAAACAGTACAGACTCAATACTGGCCGGAATACCAATACTGAGCACTTCAGCCAGAATAATAAAATTCCAGCGCCGGAAGTAACTTTTCAGGGGAAGAGTTAATGCACCGTTGTGCCTGCTCATCAGTACTGCAACTACCACTATCGCACCCAGATAACGTGAAATAGTCAGGCCCAGCCCGGCACCGATAAAACCCAGCCCGTTCCAGGAAAAACAACCATAAATCAGTATACTACTGATAATAAGGTTGAGTATATTCATTCCTGCATTCATCAGCATAGGTATTTTGGTGTTGCCGGCTCCGCGTAATGCCCCGCTGCCAATTAATGCGATGGCTGCAGCCGGATAGCTCCACGCAGACACCCGTAAATAGTCAAGGGCAAAGGCTTTGACTGGCGGTTCTGCACTGCCGGCGATCAAATCAATAACGATATCTCCCCGGATTTCGATAATCACCACCAGTATCAAAGCCACCACCGTCATAAGCCCCAGCGACTGCCGGGCAGCAGCTCGCGCGCGCTTGCCTTCTTTTTTTGCCAGACTGAAAGCAACCACCACCGTTGTTCCCAGATCCACAGCAGCAAAAAAAGAGATCACCACCATATTGAAGCTGTCAGCCAGACCGACCCCGGCCATCGCTGATTTACCTAACCAGCTCACCAGGAAAGTGCTGAGCACCCCCATTAACAATACACAGCTGTTCTCTATCAGGATCGGTACTGCCAGCGGAGTAATTTCCTTATGCAGCAAGATACTGTAACGCTTCCGTCTGGGGTACCAGCCGGTATTTTTTATTGCATCAGTTAACGCTCTGCCGGGATTTCGCAAGGGGGATACCAAAATTAAAGCCGGTAAAAAGTAACAACAGACTTGCTGTTCGGGGACTCTCACCGAAAAATCTGTCACGGATTGCCGGCCTGGTTGTGTTATACAACCAGCCGGACTGTCTGTCTTTTCCGGAGAACGCTACTCTCCGTCATCACAAAACACTACTTAACAGTAGTTGACGAATCTTTAGTGTAATAATTATTTTTTCCTCTTAATGTCTTCCGTTAATGGCTAAAGCTGGTGGTACTCAGCGGCTCTTTTTCGGAGTAACCCGAACTGAAAAATAACGGCAGATGCTGGTAATCGGTACCGATAACCGCCAGTCTGTCATCAGACTGGCCACGTAGCGGAGTATTTATGACTGTACAACCTGAAGATATAGAATGCGCACTTGATGCCCTTGAATCCGGATACCGTGCCTCTGTGGAAGCATTGCGCGAGGCCCTGAAAACCTATAGCCACAGCGGACAACTGCCAGACCCTGTCGCCCGTAAAGCAGGACTTTTCGTTTACCCCGAGTTATCTCTGCACTGGCAAGGCGATAACTCTGCAGAAAACCGTATTCGGGCCTGGGGCCGCTTCACACGCCAGGGGCGTTATTCTACTACTGTCACACAACCTGCCCTGTTACGGCATTATTTACGTGAACAGCTGTCGATGCTGGCCAGCGAATATGACTTCAGTCTTGAAGTCAGGCCATCACAGACTGAAATTCCCTATCCTTATGTTATTGAAGGAATGGACTTCTCTGCTGACAGAGAGAGGATGGCCACTATCGCACGCAACTTTCCGTCCACTGATCTTTCTCATATTGGTGATGAGGTTTCTGACGGCATATTATCCGGTCATGAGGACTTTCCGCTGGGGCAGTTTGATGCGTTGCGTACTGATTTCTCTCTGGCACGATTACGCCACTATACCGGTACCTGCACCGCCGATTTCCAGCCTTTCGTGCTGTTTACCAACTACAACCGGTATGTGGATGAATTTGTTCGCTGGGCTGTGGCACAGGTCCGTGACCCTGCATCACCTTATACACGACTGGCCTGCGCCGGAGGTATCGAAATTACCGCCGACAGCGAGCAACCGGAAACTATTATTACTGACCTGGCGTGGAAAAAACATCAGATGCCCGCCTGGCATCTGATTGCTGACAATAAACGGGGCATTACCCTGATTAATATCGGTGTCGGTCCTTCTAATGCCAAAACTATCTGTGACCATCTGGCGGTGTTGCGGCCCCATGCCTGGCTGATGATTGGTCATTGTGGCGGCTTGCGGGAAAGCCAGCAGACCGGTGATTATGTCCTGGCCCATGCGTATTTACGTGATGACCATGTACTGGATCAGGTGCTGCCTGCAGATATTCCGGTACCGAGTATCGCTGAGGTTCAGCGGGCTCTCTATGATGCCACGCGGCAGGTCAGCGGTATGCAGGGCGACGATATCAAACGCCGGCTGCGCACCGGAACTGTTGCCACCACCGATGACCGGAACTGGGAATTACGCTATTCAGCCTATGCGTTACGTTTTAATCAGAGCCGGGCAATTGCGGTAGATATGGAAAGTGCGACTATTGCAGCCCAGGGCTATCGTTTCCGTGTGCCTTACGGAACCCTGCTGTGTGTTTCAGATAAACCGTTACACGGAGAGATTAAACTGCCGGGTCAGGCGAACCGCTTTTATGAAGGGGCGATTTCTGAGCATCTGCATATCGGTATCTGTGCCGTGTCTTTGTTGCAGGCTGAAGCAGACAGGTTGCATTCCCGGAAACTGCGGACGTTTGATGAACCACCGTTCCGCTAAGGCCGTAGTTTGCGGCTTATCCCGCCAACAACCCGCGGGTTTCTCCCTGTGATAAACAGAAAAAAGGAGCCGCGGGTTTCTCCCTGTGATAAACAGAAAAAAGGAGCCGCGGCTCCTTTTTTCCTCAGTGTCAGGCGCTTAACCAACCCAGCTTAATCACAAACAATACCGACAGTATAATCAGTGCCGGATTCAATTCACGGAAGCGACCGCTCAGTAGTTTCACCACCGTCCAGGTAATAAACCCAAACGCAATTCCGTTAGCAATAGAGTAAGTAAACGGCATTGCCAGGGCAGTGACTGTTACCGGTGCAGCAGTGGTAATATCTTTCCAGTCAATTTCTGCCAGCCCGGAAGTCATCAATACCGCGACAAACAGTAATGCCGGAGCTGTCGCATAGGCTGGCACACTGCCTGCCAGTGGCGAAAAGAATAATGATAACAGGAACAGGATAGCAACCACCACCGATGTCAGGCCAGTACGACCTCCGGCACTGACGCCGGCAGCAGATTCAACAAAACTGGTGGTGGTTGAGGTTCCGAGTAAAGAACCGAACAACGCAGCAATGCTGTCGGCCATCAGTGCCCGCCCCATCGCAGGGATATTGCCTTTATCATCTGTCAGCCCCGCACGACGGCTTACGCCAATCAGCGTTCCGGAGTTATCGAACACATCGACAAACAGGAAAGCAAAGATAACGCTGACCAGCCCGACATTAAATGCACCGGCAATATCCAGCTTCAGGAAAGTCGGGGCCAGAGACGGTGGTGCCGAGAAAATACCGGAAAAAGGCGTTAACCCGGTCAGCATCGAAATTGCCGTGATCGCCAGAATACCAATCAGCACCGAACCGGTCACTTTACGAGCTTCCAGCACCACGATCAGGAAGAAACCGAGTAATGCCAGCAACGCACCCGGCTTAGTAATATCACCGATACCCACCAGAGTCGCAGGGTTACCGACCACAATACCGGCACTTTCCAGGGCAATCAGTGCCAGGAACAGACCGATTCCGGCAACAATTGCCGAACGCAATGCCATCGGAATACTGTGAATGATCCATTCGCGGATTTTAAACAGAGATAAGGCAAAGAAAAGTATCGCCGAAATAAACACCGCCCCCAGCGCAACCTGCCAGTGATACCCCATATGCAGGACCACGGTATAGGTAAAGAAAGCGTTTAACCCCATTCCCGGCGCCAGTGCGATGGGTAAGTTGGCAATCATGCCCATTAATACTGAGCCAATAGCCGCAGCCAGACAGGTCGCAACAAATACCGCACCCTTGTCCATTCCGGTTGCACCCAGAATGCCCGGATTCACAAACAGGATATAAGCCATTGCCAGGAAGGTAGTAACACCGGCAATGACTTCGGTACGCACACTGGTTTTGTTTGCTTTCAGCTTAAAGAGTTTTTCAAGCATAAGTAGATCCCTTTTCGAAACCGCTGATCACGATTCTCATTGTTATTACGGCATTTCAGAGCAAGTTTCCTGTGACCGGCTACCGGCAGACAACTTATCTCACATCACCCCGAAAAAAATTAAACAAGCAAAACCCATGCCATCGAATAGCACGGGTCCGGATTCATATAATTAACAGCCGGAAAAATACGTTTTCCTGCGCTGCCTGAGCGCAAACGTTTTCCTTCCGGCTGCCGATCCTAATGATCACTGGCACCGGGAGCAATAAATTTTTCTGTTCAGAGGCAGTAAAAAACAGATTGATGCCGGTAATCCGGCATCTGAGTGGAAATCTGATGATTAACTGACCAGCATAAGCTCAGGCTCTTCAACGGAAGAGCCTTTGGTCAGAGAAAGCAGGCACTCTTTAACTGCCTGTGCAGAATCAGATAATGGCAATGCCGATGAAATATTCAGTGATAAAGGAAGATGTAATGATGGAGCAGTAATTTTTGCCATCCAGCCATTAATCGGGGCAGTCAGGGACCGGGCTGCCGACTCTGGCAGTACCGATACTCCCATCCCGCTGGAAATTGCCGCTGACAAGGTAGAAAGGGATTCGATTTCGCCAATAATATGCGCACTTAAACGACGCAGCGAGAAAGCCTCGTCCACCCGCTGACGCACTGCGCTGTAATCACGGGGCAGGTAAAGATTCATCTGCGCAACATCTGATAAATCGACATTCCGGCCCGGCGATATTCCGCTGCCGACCAGCCAGAGTTCTTCTTTCAGCAGTGGCTGACATATCAGGCCTGAAACCGGTGTCCGGTCATACAACAGAGCCATATCCAGCTGACCATTAAGCACCTTTTCATTGAGAGCATGACCACTGTTTTCATGCAGATAGACCAGAACTTCAGGGCAGGTTTCACGCAGTTTTTGTAATAATGGCATGACCAGCGAAGAAGCCGCGGTCCCGGGGGCCAGACCAATTGATACCTGACCGCTGATGGTGTGTCCTGCATTGTTCACCGCCACCTGTGCCTGTTCACACTGCCGTAATATATTACGGGCATGCGTATAAAGCACTTTACCGGCATCGGTCGGCGTCACTCCGCGTTTAGTACGGATCAGTAACTGTTGATCCATTTCACCTTCAAGAGTCGCCACCTGCTGACTCAGCGCTGGTTGTGCAATATGCAGCACTTCTGCTGCACGGGTCAGACTACCGATATCAACAATTTTCACAAAATATTTCAGACGTCTCAGATTCATTTTTCCCCCGCCACCAAATCCGGATACTCAACCCGGGCTTTGCCCGGGCTCGATATTTCGGAATTTGCAATAACCGGGCCAGAAACGAATAAAAAAAGTAACCGGCAATCTGTCATAACCAAAACACTATGAAAAAACACATAATTGTACTTTTTTTAACCTGCGGGTTAATGGCAAATGCTCACTGAGCACAGAAAAAAACGCACCAGTTAAGTGCAGTATGTTTGCAGGCAGTGCATTCCGGGGCTGGTGTATCACCATGGCCCGGCCGCTGTGACTGAATTAATTGCTCCCTCGCCCATCGCGATCACTTATGACACCCCGCCACCAGAGAATATTACGGATAACCGGTGCCAACGGAATGCTGTACATTATCCGCCCGCTTTCCCCGTTGTTTCAGCATAATGACGGTTTTATCAGCAAACAGTCACCACAACAGCAAAAGCTTTTTGACAAGCCGGGTGCCCGCCGTTACTATGCGCCCCGTCTTCACGACGATTCCTCTGTAGTTCAGTCGGTAGAACGGCGGACTGTTAATCCGTATGTCACTGGTTCGAGTCCAGTCAGAGGAGCCATATTAAAGAAACCAGATGTCTGCGGAGATCTGGTTTTTTGCTTTTTATCAATTGGTTATCCCTTTCCCTGCGTCTACTCACATCTGTTAAAAAACATCCGAAGCTATACGGTAATCCCCCGAAAAACCGGTGTGTTCATAAGCAGAGTTTTCTACTAACATGAATTCAGGGGGATTTCTATGACCCGAAGGGCAGCGAAGCTCACCGATCACGTTTTACTGACAGCCAGATCATCGCCATTCTTAAGCAGGCGGAAGCGGGTACTCCGGTACCTGAACTGTGCAGGGAACATGGCATCAGCAGTGCCAGCTTTTATAAATGGCGTTCGAAGTTTGGTGGGATGGATGCTGCCCTCATGTCCCGGCTGAAAGGCCTGAGCCACGGGCTGTACCTGAAAGCCGCAACGTAAGCTGGTCTATGATTTTATGCATGATCAGCTATCAGAGAGTCGTTCTGTGCGTCTGCTGAATGTGATTGATGACTTTAACCGGGAAGTACTGGCGATTGAGGTTGATTTTTCTCTGCCGGCTATCCGCGTTATAAAAACACTGGAGCAGATCATTGAATGAAAAGGAAAACCTGTATCAATCCGCTGTGACAATGGTCCTGAATATACCAGTAATACGTTGATATCATGGGCGAATACAAGAGGTATCCAGATTAACTTTATCCAGCCAGGTAATCCGCAGCAAAATGCCTATATAGAGCGTTACAATAGGACGGTGCGCTATGACTGGCTGGGGCAACACCTGTTTACCTCACTGGATGAATTGCAGAACTATGCCACGCGATGGCAATGGTTTTATAATCACGAGCGACCGAATATGGCACTGAATGGCTACACGCCGATGCAACATATTCAACGCTTATCTGATTCTACTTATCGCCTCCGTTAAAAATGGGGGGATTACCGTTGTTCAGCTCTCAGGTATGAAGCCCTATCAGTAGTTCTCTTAAGATAGGTATCTATTTCCTCGTTTAGCTCAATTCCGCAAAATTTTACCCATTGAAGAGTTTGTGACATGAATATGTCTGCCAGTGAAAAATTATCTGAAGCTATCCATAGGGTTCTACCATCAATTTTTAACTGAGAAACTACGTTATTCACCTCCTCTTTGAAGTAGTTAATAACGTCCTCACGTCTTGTTTTTTCGGTAGTGAAAAGTAATTGTTTTAATAATCCCCATACGCTCGATTCTAAATCCGTTATAGCGAAGCTTATCCAAGAGTTAACGCGTGACTTCTCAGCAAGATCGGCTGGATAGAGTGCGTCACCTCCGTATTTTTCACATAGGAAAATGCAAATTGCTAATGTTTCACTGATGGATATATCACCATCGATTAAATAAGGAACTTTGCCAAAGGGATGCGGTGACTTTACAGTTCCGTTTGTCGATAGGAGGTCAACCTTTACTGAATCATAGGATGCTCCGAGCTCTTCAAGAGTCCATAAAACCTTCAAAGATCTACTTCTAGGGAATCGATAAACCTTCAATTTTCCTATCCTTTTCGCCTAAAAAAATGGAGTAATAATTTGAATTGATAACATATCTTTCTTGTTCGCGTAAGATCAGCTTATGTTAAATGGAGGGCTAGTTGATCGCCTTCGCTCTTTCAATCCCCTCTGGAGTTAAAAACCCTGGGTAGACTCTTCTGCTTCTAATATTGCCCGCAGTCATTTTTGTTACTCTGTAGCTGCTTAGCCCTTTATCCCATAGAAGGTTTAGACTTTCGAAATTGTCGTTTGCAAGGCTATTAGGAAGCCCTTCTCCTGCCTCATGCAAGCGGAGCATTTCTCTTAAAAGATCATTCTCGGTCATATGCGTTACCCATAGGTTGATTTTGTACGTTGGTTTCAAATCATAAATCAATATTAAGGCAATAGGTGCCTAATGCCCCCGTGGTGGGTATATAAAAATCACGGGGAGAGTAGCGACCATCGGTCATCCCCCCGTAAAACCGGTGTGTTTATACGCAGAATTTTCTCGTAATCTGAACCGGGGATAATTCTATGAAGAAAGCACGTTTTACCGGCAGTCAGATCATGTCTGTCCTGAAACAAACTGCGGCAGTGCTACTCCTTCACTGGTATTAACATTAAGCGGTTGTTCCCCGCCTCGATAACACGGGCCTTATCCGGGTCGAGAGCATCCCGGCCCAGAACCACACGCCAGCTGTTGTTTATCTGGTCCGGCGCCATAAACATCCCGGCCACTGCCACGTACTGCGCGTCTTCCTCCATCGGCATATCGACCGTTACCGCGCCCCCTGGCTGCAGGCGGATATCTTTCTCCGCGACCAGGTCTGCCCTGATGGCCTGACTGTCATAGTTAAACAGTGACGGATAGTCCGTCGTATCAAATGTTTTGCGGTCTTTAAGTTGATAAATCCGCACCACCGTCGATAGTGCAACCCCGCCAGCATTGCTGTTAACGGCCTCGCGGGCGCGAATATCCAGATGCAGGGTTTTTATCTGCTTATAAAAAATCGATTTGGTCACGGCAACGGTGCCGTCTGTCACTTTTTGCGTCAGCCCACAGCCCGCCAGTATCAGTGTGATACACGCGGCCAGCGCAGCCAGGGGAAATTTACCAGCGGTATTCGCCATATTCATCGGTCTCCCTGCGGTGCAGATTTTCCTGAACCCGTTGATAGCGGCCCGGGTTAATAGTGATTGTGTTAAGGTGTAATGCACTGTTAGCCGCATTCAGCGGTCGCATCACAGCCGTGCGGCCCAGCTGCACCGCCCCCGCCTTCGGGTTACTGCTTATGATCGCATCAGGCAGCAGACTGCGAGCGACACACAGTTGCAGGCGGACGTCGAGCCGTGACCCGAGATAGACATGCAGCAGCGCCATCAGGTCGGTGTGAAGATCGCCGCCCGGCAACCAGCCCTGAACTTCAGCAGGGTGTGTGGTCGTCAGGCACATCAGCACCTGGCTGTTAACATCGGTGGCATAGTTGCCCATCACCGGACGGTTTACCAGGGTAACAGGCTGACGCACGCTCATAGTCAGGGGCTTTTTCAGCGGCACACTGCGTTTGTCATGGTGCCAGATTTTCGCCCGGGTGTTGGGTGCCAGCAGACGCACCAGCGCGACCATTCCCTCTGAAGTCCGTCCGGGCAGCAACATGGCCGGCAGCAGCGCCAGAAAGCGTGAGGCCGGTGCCGCGATACTGTCCGTACAGCCGTCAACCCCGAGCCCGGCCAGCCCCAGCAGATACTGCGAGGTTTTGTCCCTGCCGCCCGCTTCGAAGGTCGCCGGGTAAGAGTATTTACGCCAGATGCGATAGTACTGGGCAATCAACCGGTGGTTGAAGATATCGAGGAAATCTGCAGTGGCTTCGTACCCTTCCCGCCGCTGGGTGATGTCATCGATATAGTGCGTCGGCAGCGGGGACTCCACGCCGTAGAGTCCCATAAAGGTGATGCGCACCGTGGGTGGCAGCCGGGGATGTTCTGGCAGCTCCATGCCTTTGATTTCGGAAGCCGGGAAGCCCATCCCCGGGTGGGGCCGGAAACGTACCGGCTCCTGACGAACCTGCCAGCTGCTGCCAATAACCGGCTTATCCGGCTGGCTCTGCTCCAGTACCTGGCAAAAGCGATAAAAGTTTATATACGGCAGGTACTGCCGTAGCTGCGCCATCAGCCGGGCAGGCGCGGACTGTGATTTTCTTTCCACCGGATACATTTTCCTTCTGGCTGTACGATAAGCGTCAGCTGATTAAACTGATTCATGTCAGCATAAAGCGCAAAGAAGCGGTTGAGCATTTCACCAAACAAATGGATGTCGCCCTCCCCCGTAAATCCGTTGCTGTCGAGGATCACTTCGATATCCAGCCCGCGCAGCAGATAGCCCTGTTCGAAACGCTGTAACCGGTGATGCGTCACCTGCTGAATCGCTTCCAGACGACGGGTATTCAGTTCATCTTCCTGCCAGTTATACAGCGCCAGCGTCCCGCGCAGCACTTCGGCGGTGCTCATCATGTTCAGGAATCCGGAGCCAAGGTGACTCAGTACCCGCCAGTGGAAACGGTCTTCCACAGGCGGGTATACCGGCAGCGTCGGCTTGCAGAGGTTGCGCACCGTCAGTGGCGTATCCATCACCTGTTCACAGAGGTCCAGAAGCGTGCTCTGCAGTGCTCTGCGCGGTAACTGGCCGTTGGTACCAGTAATTTGCAGCGAGACGGCTTCGCGCTCAAACAGTCGGTCATTTTCCCACTGGTGCCCGCCGGGAATAAGCCAGGTGTCATACAGTCCGGTCACGCTGCGCTTTACCCGGGTGTGGTAGTAACGTGGAGGGGCATGGCGACGCATCATCCCGCCCTTGTGACGGAAGCTGCTGAACGGTACGTATTCGGCATCACTGGTGCGGCCTGAGCCGGTGACCGAATCGACGGAGTAAATCTCAGTATGTCCGTCCTGCAGACGTTTAGGCCGCAGCAGGTACTCGCTTTCAAGGCCAGAGATAGTGAGCGGGTCCGCCTCCAGAGTAAAAAGATTAATTACCGGTACACAGTGCAGACGAACCGCGTCATCGGTGACCGGCAGGTCTGATGGCCACAGCGTACTGAACACCACTTCAATATCGAAGTACCCCGTCCCCTGAGGCAGGGTAATACCGTCCAGCCCGTTAAGGTGGACGAACATAAACTTGTCGCGGAAGGTGAAATACTCCAGCAGCAGCTGGTAACCACTGAAGGCGGTATCGCCCTTCGGCCACAGCCCGTCTTCCTCTGCAAATCCCCCCGGCGAGAAATACCCGTCAAGCCGGATGCGGTCGCTCTGCCCTGGAAGATGCATATACAGGGCCGCCTGCCGTTTGGTCAGCATCAGGTGCAGCTGGCTGCTGACGGGCGCCTCGGCCCCGAGGTACAGGCTCAGGCGGCTGAGATCAGTATGGGACCAGTCCGCCTGAGTGCTGCAGGCAAAACGCAGCTGCAGCAGCGAACGACCATCCGGCTCAGTGGTCATGGTAATGCCCGAAATAGCCAGAGGGTTGAGCATTACCTGCCGGGTGGTACGGTAACGACAGACCGTGTTTTCAGGCCCTAGCGGACGGGAATATACCTCAAGACCCGCGGGCACCACTTCCGCCATTTTCATGGCAGAGAGTACCGGGGTAAACGCCACCACCGAGAGAGACGGAATGGTGCACAGGTAGTGTGGCCAGAGCATGCTGACCAGACCTTCAGTCAGTTCCGGCAGATCATCGTCAATTTTTTCGCGCAGTCGCCCCATTGAGAAGGCAAACCCTTCAAGCAGGCGTTCAACATAGGGATCGGGGGTTCCGGCCTTATCCAGGTCCAGCATCGCGGCACGATCCGGATGGGCTTGTGCGAACTCTTTCGCGGCTTCACGCAGGTAGCGCATTTCTGCATCGAAATAGCGCAGGGTCAGATCTTCCATTGATTTATTTTCCTGTGAATTTAACGGCGTGGCACGGGCAGGATCGATAGTCATCAGTCCGGCAGGCGCTTATCAGTAGACCACCTCTGCGTCACTGGCTGTACTGATGCCTGCGATACCGGTGGTATTGAAGATGGTTTCCGGCAGCCGGAAGTTACGCAGTTTCAGCAGCACCAGTGGTCCCTCACCCGCTTCGGTGCGCAGGGTGTAATTGAGCGTGCGACCGTCCGGTGTTTTCCAGCCAAGAGCATAACTGCTGCCGATACCCGGGTAAGCACTGATCGCGGCCTTATCCAGCAGACGGATCCATCCCCAGCTGCCGGGCATGTCCGCATACTGACGGGTGCCCGCCTGCGTGCTTATCCATCGGTATCCGCAGGCCAGGTGAAACGCTTCCATGCCGGAAGCTGGTTTACATAGGTCAGCTTCCGGCTGTCAATAATCATATCGGTCTGCATCACGCCAGCGGCAGTCCCCGGCCGCAGCTCGAAGTTCATACCGGCATTGCCTTCGGTGAAAGCGATGTCCGAGACATGACTCAGGGTGTTGATGGCATTGAGAAACGCCCGGTTAAAGATCAGTCCCTGTGAATTGATACTGTCTGGCACCCACCGGCTGCCCTGACGATGCAAAATGCCTTTAAGACGGGTTTGCAGGAACTGTGCAATACGCCCGGAATCCGCATTGAGGTATTTGGCCAGCAGAGGCAGAGAGACATCGCTGCCAGAGTTGTGAAACGGATAACGCCCGCCAAATGCGGAGTTCCATTCCGCCACCACTGCCTGCTGCCACTGGGCATTGAGACTGTCAGCCGCCGGGGTCAGCACCTGCTGCCAGGCCTGTTCCATTGGGCTGACAAATACCGTCCGGCCAAAGCCACTCCACTCCTGTCCCAGACCGGCAGCAATCAGGCTGCCGTAGTCGCGGGTTTCGGTCAGGTCTACCGTCTTACCCTCGAACACGGTCCGGGCCAACGCCCGGGTCATCGCCTGCGGATCGGCGGCATTAGTCACCTGTTGCAGGCGCAGGCGCACCTGTGTTACGCGGGTCAGGTATGACTGCAGACTTTGCGTCTGTGCGCCGATGCGGCTTTTGTCCATCAGCCCCAGCAGCGGCCCGAAGGTCGTATCCAGCGGACCATGGATACCGGCACTCTGGTCAATGACATCTTTGTTATCACCACCCAGCAGATTTTTTGCTGATTTCACCAGCGTGTCTGATATCGCTTCGCCGATCTGGCCGGTGCGCCCCTGCTCATTCAGGGTATTCATCAATGCCACCAGTGGCGACTGACGCACGTCAGCCATCAGGGTCAGCTGGTCAATGGCATCTGACAGCGTGCCAGCCGGGGTCCAGCGCAGGCTGTTGAGGAATTCCAGCCAGGCACCGCCAAAGTCGGCAAAGTAACGTTCCGTCAGACGCTTCTTCAGCGCTTCCGGCGAGATTTCATCCTGTTTACTCACCTGACGTTTACGGTCAGTCAGTACCCAATCGAGCTCATCGCGGCGCGCCTTCACCAGCTGGTCGATAGCCGGCTGTACCGCCTGCTCCCAGGCCTGGCGGGTAAACATCCCCGCCACAGCTTCGCTGGAACTGAACAGCCGCGCGACATCGGTATCACCGGTCATGTCCCCGAGACGCATATCGGCATACAGGTGCGCGACCTGTGAGAGCATCTTCTGGTAGAGGGTCGATTCGCTGTTGCGTACCCCCATCAGGCGGACCAGCAGCGAACGCGCCTCGCTGACCATATTTTCATCTGCAGGCACCCGCCATTGCGGATGGGTAATCAGGCTGGCGGCATAAAAAGCAAACAATGACGGGGCCATGCCCTGCCACTCAGCGTCTTTAATCCCGCCGCGTTTCGGCCAGTCTGCTGTCAGTGCAGTGCTGAACCAGGCTGCATCCATATACTCCGGAAGGGCCAGCATCAGATAGAGCCTGAGCTGCTGCCAGGCGGTTTTTGCTCTCTGCTCACGCAATGGGCTGCCCGGCGGCAACCGATTAAAGGCGCTCAGCTGCCTCTGCAGGTGGTCTGCGGCTGCATCCCGTAACAGTGGCAACGCACTATTCTGGTAGCGGGGCCAGAGTGCGGCCAGCAGCTCATTATTCCGGCTCAGCCCGGCCTGCTCATACCATGGGACACCATGCTCAGAGCGGTACTGCAGGCGGGCCACGGTTTTCTGCAGTTCAGACAGAGCATGCAGGCGCTGTTCCAGTGGCTGATTCTGTCGGGCAGCAACTGCGGCCCGGGCATTGGCTCCGTCAATCTGGCTGCGGTTGGTGACATACGCGATACCCATCCACACAGCCCAGCCCGCCATTGCCAGGGCGACAGCAGGTGCCACGACCTTGCGCCATGCAGTACCCGGTTTAACAGGGCGCAGCCCGGCAGGGAGCATCCGCACAGAGTCCGGCAGAACATCCCAGCGCTTGTCCATGCCCCAGTGGTGCGGCACGACACGTTCAGCACCGGCAGAGGGCTGACTGAACACTACCCCGGCCAGCGGCAGCGGGCGGTACGGATTGAGCATCACCGACAATGGCCCGCTCAGGCTCTCCGGTTTACGGATCAGCTGGTCAGCCAGCATCAGCAGGAAATTATGTTGCGCCTCATCACAGATTTGCTGTAACCCCCGGCAGGTTAGTTGCGGTGTCAGCGCCGCGAGCTGTCCGGCTAATCCCTCAATACGGCATCCGGCAGGCAGCAGGCAGCCTGCCGCCTGCACAATCCGCCCCTCCGGCTTACCGCCGCGTGGATGCAGGGACCAGATATACAACGGGAGTTTCCAGCCCAGCGTATCCATACGGGCGCTGATAGCGTGGGACAGGGAATCCATCGTCCCTTCAGACGGGACCGGTAGCGGCTGCTCCATCCCCGGCGCTGAGAGCTGGTCAAAAGCTGAAGTGACCCACACCAGGCCATCCACCGGACGACGGCGCAGTTTGCGCAGCGCGCTCAGCCAGGCACTGTCCGCTGACGTATTGAGGTCACCGCCCCACAGCAGCAAGGTGCCGCGATCTTCCTGCCAGAGCTGGCTGGTAAGACCCGGGGTCAGTTGCTCCATCTCAGCGGCAGTACCGGTGATCAGCAGGATACGGGTTTTACGGCCCCAGTTGCGATTGTAAATAGTGCGAAGATACTGGCGGATTTCTTTAACAACTTCAGAATGTCGGTTGTTATTCTGTTCATACGCTGGCTGTTCTGGTTTCACCCCTGTCAGGATTTTAAATTTCTGAATAAAACTTAAAGAGATCAGCCTGTCCCATAGCCACACAAACAGCGCATCAAACAGCAAAATCCCCAGACAGATAGCGACCACAATCAGCGATGCCATCAATTTTTTCTCTTGCCCGGCAAGGCGTGAAAACGGATTGTTTAACCAGATTAATCCAGTACTTACGATAATAACAATTGCAACAATGAGCCAGGTACTTATCCGTTTTTTCTTTATCATGCAGTTTTCCTTCAGCATTCTTCCTGACGCACAATTACCTGATGCGTGGTTTTATCGGTCATCATTACCCACTGTGGTTTACCTGATGTTCTGGCGTACTCACAGGCACAGAGCAACGCAATATTTCCTAATGCCGCCCCGGGGTTACCAAATAAATCATCCGGCATATAGTCTTCGTCCTGTCCCGGGGAATAACCAAGCCTTTCTGACTGCTGAATTAACCGCGCCATAGCCTCTTTATCGACATGCCATCGCCAGAACGTGTGGATTTCATCCACAGACAGCTTTCCCCAACGCAACATATCTTCCAGGGTACAGGCATCATCCGTGGTGATTACGGGACAATGAATGACGGCCTCAGGTTTAACATCATGTTGAGCAAGCCACGCCGGAGAGGCCAGCAACAGTGCTGATACCGATTCAGTCTGATAATCCCGGGGGTCAATAAACAGGTTGATTTCAACAGAAATCGTCAGTACCGACTCATTCTGGCCTAACAAGGCATCCAGCCACATCACACCATCACCTTCTTGCCCTACAATAATTGCATCCACGGGATATGATGCAGGAAATATCGCCTGCCAAATTTGTAAGATTTGCGCATTATCAACAGAGCCGTCGTGACGGAGACGAACCGACAATTTGTCTGCGGATAGTACTGATAAGTCCGGCTCCAGCATGTGAAGAAGCTGGGTGATATATCCGGTTAACCTTGTACTGTAGCTTTCCTTTGAGAAATGCGAGATAGAAGGCTCAAATCGGACCGTTGTCAGTGCCTGCTGAAGATGGGCAAAATAAGTTGATTGTAACTGACTACCATAGTTTATGAGGGCAGAAGCCAGTTTATTACAGGCTATGGGGGTGATATACGCTTTCCCCAAAACGCCTGCCGGACGCTGTCTTCTCTTCACTTGTATATCATGTTGCTCCTGATGAAGGTGATTCCAGTAGTTCACGCGATCACGCTTATTTTCATAAGCTCGTAGCCGAAAGGCATAACAGACTAATCCAGCAGACAGCGGTATGGTAAAAATGCAAAACCAGAACCATGTGGATTGCGTGGACATGTTCTCCGGCCATAAATAAAGCGTCAGTATTCCCCCCGGTACGGCTATCAGCACGACGGCAATAAGCCACCGGAATACTGAAGGCTGTTCAGGCAGCTGTATTTTCTCTGGTATTTTTTTTAATTCAACGGGCATAGCTAACGCCTTCCAGCATTGGGCAGGGATGTAATTAATGCACAACCGCAGCCACAGCGATGCCCATGAATGGCAACAGGTTTACCATTAATTTTTGAGCCGTTATCGCCTTCAGCAATAGACGTTATTCCATGAACAAGGCATAGCACTCTGTCACCCAGACAGGATACTTCTTTCCCCTGAAACTTAACGCCACTACTGCCTTGTAAGACTTTTCCACCACTTGAGGTGGCATCACCGATTCGAATAACTCCGGGCATAATTCATTCTCGCTTGTAAAGTTTATTTACTTATTATTAATAATAGTTTCTATGATTAATAATTATGGTCGGGATTGAGATATTTATATCCTATGCTTAAGGTGCCTGCTTCACTTTTCCGTCAAGTATAGTTTCAGCAAGTTACGTTTCGTACTTATACTGCACGCTACTTTACTGGGTAAACACCTCTATACAGGCAAGGAATAAACATCCAAACATAACTTTTAATTTAACAGCCATGTTTTATGACGTTGCACCACTTTACCTTTTGCGGTCTATTAATTATGTAACTGACCACTGTAGAAATAAAAATATCTGTTCCTGGTTTTCTGTTAAAGATGGCAACAGTTACGCCATTTAAAGGCTCTGAACAACCAGCCACGTGCAGCGTTTTGGTATAATTTCACTCATGATTTTTAAACACCGGTTCTTCCGGTCTCAGCGGATCAACATCCAGAGAATTTTTTTATAATTCGGTTAGAATCAGTTATGGACCATTAAAGGCTATTACCCGCTATATCGTAGATCTGCAACAGATTAGGATAATAATTATCGACAGGTAACTCAATCATACTACCATCAAGTAGTTCCCTTTTTTGCAAAATCCTCGCGGTTCAGCTCCCGGGAATATTATTAACGCCTCCATTCGCTGTCGTATTAATAAATTATGTTTCTCTCAAAGAGAATTTATTTAGCTTAAGGTAAAGCTGATATCCTGATTGGTGGTTTTAAATTTACTGATGACGTAGCTGCTCAGGGTCATCTTATGCAGCGATTTACTGTCCTTTTACGGGCCATGTATTGCCGCTAAATCCCCTATCAGAAAATCGCCGCCTTCCACAAACACCAGACTCGCTTTTACCTGGCGAATCAGACTCTGTAATTCCGTGCTGTGCGGGTTCTGCCCGGATTCTAGCGTTGACTCTGCAGCGGTGTTGTTATCACAGGCGGCCAGCAGCACTAAATAGCTGCGCCTAATACCGCTACACTTTTGCCAGACCCTGTTTTCTGCCGGGAAACGGGCTGACGGTTTCCAT
>NZ_JAERJS010000029.1:0-45807 GCF_018257525.1 Tatumella sp. JGM130
GATGCGCATTATAGGGAGTTAATTTTTTCTGGCAAGGGTTTATTTTAAATTAATTACTGACTGGCGGGTTTTTATGCAAAAGATGGAAAAAACAGCAGTTATCCCGCAAAAGACACTAATAATTGCGTTTTTTTTCTGCAAATTTATTACTCTCAGGGAAAACACATTAGAATAATGAAAGAAGTCTGTAGACAGGGCATCTGAGGACAGGCCCTTCAAGCCAAAAGGATACTCAATGGTTCGTACCGCTCGTAGTATGGCTGGTTTGCCATGGATAGCCGCGATGGCTTTCTTTATGCAATCACTGGATGCAACAATTCTGAATACCGCATTACCCGCGATTGCCCATAGCCTTGATCGCCCCCCGTTGGCCATGCAATCGGCAGTTATCAGTTATACATTAACTGTCGCTATGCTTATTCCGGTCAGCGGATGGCTGGCTGATCGCTTTGGTACCCGTAAAGTATTTATCGTTGCGGTCAGTTTGTTTGCTCTGGGGTCATTACTCTGTGCATTATCAGGCTCACTGTCGATGCTGGTCACTTCGAGGGTCATTCAGGGGATCGGTGGTGCAATGATGATGCCGGTCGCTCGCCTGGCACTATTACGGGCTTATCCACGCAGTGAGTTATTACCGATCCTGAACTTTGTGACTATGCCGGGGCTTATTGGGCCGGTGTTAGGACCGGTACTTGGCGGGGTACTGGTAACCTATGCGACCTGGCATTGGATTTTCCTGATTAATATTCCTATCGCGCTGGCCGGTGTTGTCTTTGCTCGCAAATATATGCCGGACTTTACGACACCAAAACGCCGCTTTGATACCGCAGGTTTCTTACTGTTCGGTTTCGGTCTGGTGTCGGTCTCTATCGGAATTGAATTACTCGGTGAACAGCTGGTCTCGGGACTGCTGGCAGCCGCTATCCTGATCACAGGGATTTTGCTATTAATCGCCTATGTATGGCATGCCAGAGGACACAGCGCACCGCTGATTGGCCTGCCTATGTTTAAGACCCGAACATTCTCTATTGGTATCATCGGGAATATTGCATCCCGGCTGGGGACCGGCTGTATTCCCTTTCTGATGCCATTAATGTTACAGCTGGGATTCGGTTATACGGCGCTGCTGGCCGGCTGCATTATGGTACCGACCGCATTAGGATCGATGCTGGCAAAATCTCTGGTGACACGGGTACTTCGTTTGCTGGGATACCGGCGGACGCTGGTTGCAGTGACTTTTATCATCGGACTGTTTATTGCCAGCTTTTCATTACAATCCCCGGACTTGCCGTTATGGGCACTACTGCTCCCGTTGTTTGTGATGGGAATGTTTATGTCCACACAGTTTACTTCGATGAATACCATCACTCTGGCTGACTTAACTGACGAAAATGCCAGTGCAGGAAATAGTGTGCTGGCTGTCACTCAGCAAATATCGATCAGTTTCGGAGTGGCGGTCAGTGCCGCAGTATTACGCTTCTGGCAGAACTTTGATGGCACTGTATTAAGCCACTTCCATGCCACCTTCCTGACCATGGGGATTATTACGGTGATTTCTGCACTGGTCTTCCTGCAGTTAAAAGCCGTTGACGGTAAGAATCTGATACATGACCGCGCGAAGAAGAAAGGTTAACGGTTCCCCGTCGAAGCCCGTACCATTAACTCCGGTGTCAGCACCAGCAACTGCTGGCTGGCATCGGGCATATTCATCCGATGAAGTAATGTATCAATGGCCAGTTCACCCAGTTCATCTTTCGGCTGACGTATAGTACTCAGAGGCGGTGTCAGATAGCGGGCCAGCTCAATATCATCATATCCTATAACTGCCATATCCTGAGGGATCCTTAGCCCGGCCTGATAAAGCGCCTGATACCCCCCGACAGCCATAGCATCATTACTGGTAAATACAGCCTGAGGGCGCGGATTTAGCATCAGCAGTTGCTGCATCGCATGGAAGCCGCCCTGGAATTCAAAGTCCCCCTCAACAATATACCCGGCAGGAACCGGCAACGCCGCTGCCGCCATAGCATGCTGATATCCTTTCAGACGCAGACGTGCTGTCGTTTTATCCTGAGGCCCGGCAATACAGGCAATACGTGTATAACCACAGGAAATAAGATGCCGGGTGGCCATTCCTCCGCCCTGCAAGGCGTTATCCTGAATAACGTCACTGCTGCTGTCAAACGGTGCCCAGTCCATCATCACTGCAGGAATTGAAGGATAACGCCCGAGGATTTCAACAGAAGGCCGGCGACTTTCGGTGCACATAATTAACAGCCCATCGACGCGCTTCTGTAGCAACGTTTCCAGGCTGCGATCCATCCGGTCCTTATCCCCCTCGGTATTACACAGAATCAGACTGTATCCCCGTTCATAACAACTGCGTTCCACCCCTTGCACAACTTCTGCATAAAACGGGTTACTGCTGGTCGTCAGCAACATCCCCAGAGTGCGGGTCTGATTCATTTTCAGACTGCGCGCCAATGCGGAAGGGGCATAGTTAAGCTGACTGATTGCCGTAGTCACTTTCCCGCGGATCGTTTCACTGACAAACCGGTTGTTATTAATCACGTGCGATACGGTAGATGTTGATACGCCGGCCAGCCGGGCAACATCTTTCATCGTAGCCACGTTTACCCCCGGGTTAGCAAAAATCGATCAATTTCTTGCCGCCAGGGTACTGAAGGCTGTGCACCACGGCGGGTAACCGCGATAGCGGCAGCGGCGCGGGCAAAATGCACCGACTCAGTTATCGTTTTCTTTTCCAGTAATGCCGTGCTCAATGCACCATTAAAGGTGTCTCCTGCTGCGATAGTATCTATCGCCTTAACACGAAACCCCGGAATATGCTGACCATTGCCTTGTTCGCTCAGCCATACGCCACGGCTGCCAAGGGTGATAAGCACAGAACCAATACCCTTTTCATGTAACACTGCAGCGGCTTTCGCGGCATCGTCATCAGTTGTGACCGCCACTCCCGTCAGGTTCTGCGCTTCGGTTTCATTTGGCGTAATAATATCCACCAGCGACAATAGCTCATCGGAAAGAACGGTAGCCGGTGCCGGGTTCAGTATCACCCGGGTCTGATTCTGACGGGCAATACGCGCCGCTGCCAGTACAGTCTCTGGCGGAGATTCAAGCTGCATCAACAGTATATCCGCATCGGCAATGACCTGATGATGTTGTACAAGGTACTCAGGTGTCAGGGCTGCATTCGCCCCGGCGAAAATACCAATGCTATTTTCGCCGTCAGCATTAACAAAAATCAGCGCAACACCGGTTGACTCACCGTTAACGGCTGCTACCGGCGCCACATCAATACCATCATCAGCCAGTTGCCGACGGATACGCTGACCAATATCGTCGTTTCCGATACAGGCAATAAAAGCAATATCTGCGCCACTGCGTCCGGCAGCCACTGCCTGATTCGCCCCTTTTCCGCCAAATGCAACCTGATACTGCTGCCCCGCAAGGGTCTCTCCCGGCTGAGGAAACTGCTCCAGATTCAGAATATGATCCACATTAATACTGCCAAGAACTGCCAGTTTACCGTTATTTTTCATTAAGATAACCGTCCGGATAACTGCGCCACCCCAGGCGGCGCATGCCATACTGCGTTTAATTTATTGAGTAACCAGTTTCAGACCTACAGGGTGCAGCTGTTCTGTTTTTTGCCCTTTAAGCACTTTATCCGCTGTTTCTACACCGATTTTACCTATCAGCTCTGGCTGTTGAGCTATCGTGGCAGCCAGTTTCCCCTGTTCAACCGCCTTCACCCCGTCGGGTGTACCGTCGAAACCCACCACGACTACATCAGACTTACCGGCAGTTTGTAATGCCCGTAATGCACCCAGCGCCATTTCATCATTCTGAGCAAATACAGCCTGTACATCAGGATGAACGGTCAGCAGGTTTTGCATCACATTCAGCCCCTTAGTCCGGTCGAAATCAGCAGGCTGGCTGGCGATAATTTTGAATTTATGGGCATCTGCCGCCAGTTTAAAACCTTCACCACGCTCACGAGAGGCCGACGTTCCGGCAATCCCCTGCAACTCAATGATTTTCGCACCCTCTCCCCGTTGCTCCGCGATAAAGTCTCCGGCCAGCTTACCACCCGCACGGTTGTCAGAAGCTATATGACTGACAACCTTCCCACGATGAGCTATGCGGTCAAGCGTAATCACCGGGATATTTTCCTGATTGGCAATCTTTACCGAGTTACCCACCGCGTCAGAATCAGTCGGGTTGATCAATATGGCGCTGGCGCCACGCACCATCAAATCCTGAACGTTTGCCAGCTCTTTCGCCGGGTTATTCTGTGAATCCAGTACCAGCAGGTTATAACCCAGCTTATCTGCTTCTTGCTTAGCACCGTCTTTCAATGAAACAAAGAAAGGATTGTTCAGTGTGGATATCACCAGTGCAATCGTCTGTTTCGCCATCGCCTGAGAGGTTAAGGTTGCGCCTAACAATAAGGCCAGTGCCGTTAGTGTTTTCATATGCGTTATCCTGTAGGGTAATCAGTTAGTTACTTTTTTTGTTATCTGCAAGCACCGCCAGTAAAATCACTACCGCTTTGACGATCATTTGGTAGTAAGAGGAAACACCGAGCAAATTCAGCCCGTTATTCAGGAAGCCAAGGATCAGCGCGCCAATAAGGGTTCCCGTAATCCGCCCCTTACCCCCGGTCAGACTGGTGCCGCCAAGAACCACAGCCGCAATGGCATCCAGCTCATAGCCGGTTCCTGCGGTTGGCTGCGCGGAAGAAAGGCGCGCCACTTCGATAATTCCAGCCAGTGCAGCCAGCATGCCACACAGCGTATAAACAATAATTTTTACCCGGTCCACGCTGATCCCTGAAAGACGCGTCGCTGCTTCATTTCCACCCAGCGCATAGATATAGCGCCCCTGCCGGGTGTGATGCAGCATGTACCATACCGCCAGGAAAACAATCGCCATCAGCCAGACGGGGGTCGGGATCCCCAGCGGCCGGCCAATACCAAACCAGCCAAACAAATCAGCATTTTCATTAAAGCCAGTACTCACCGGACTACCGTCGGTATAGACCATGGTGATACCACGCAGCAGTAACATCATAACCAGCGTGGCAATAAACGCCTGGACCTTTCCTTTTGCGACAATCGTTCCGGTAATCCCTCCGATAAATGCACCCAGTGCCAGCGAAGCAGCCACCGCCACCAGCCCATTAATTTCCAGGCCAACCAGTGATGCCGCCACGGCACCGGTCAGCGCCAGCAGCGCACCGACGGAAAGGTCGATACCTGAAGTCAGAATAACCAGCGTCATCCCTGCGGCCATAATGGCGTTCACCGAGGTCTGTTGCAGAATATTAAGCAGGTTAGCTACGGTAAAAAAGCCGGGACTGATGGCAGAAACAATGGCAATCAGCACCAGAAGCGCAATCAGCGATTTCTGTTCAAGCAGCCAGGCCTTAGTGAGTAAACGGTGTGAAGGAATTGAGTCTGTACTCATCATGATGCCGTCTCCGCGTTATCATATTTACCTACTGCTGCCGACATCAGAATTTCCTGAGACGCTTGCTCAATCGGGAAATTACCGCTTAGCCGCCCTTCGTGCATCACCAGCACACGATCACTGATCCCCAGTAGTTCCGGCATTTCAGAAGAGACGAGGATGATACTCATCCCTTCTTTTTTAAACTGGTTTATCAGCTGATAAATTTCTTTCTTCGCACCGACATCCACTCCGCGTGTCGGTTCATCAAGGATCAGCACCACGGGCCGCGTCATCAGGCCTCGGGCGATCGCTATTTTCTGTTGGTTACCGCCTGACAGCAGGCCAACCGACTGATTTACCGAAGGGGTTTTGATGTTAAACCATCGGATAAAGTCCCCTGTCGCCAGTTGTTCTGCCGTATGTTTCAGGCATCCTCCGCGGTGACTGAAATACTTAAGGGCCGTCAGTGACATGTTCTCTTTTACTGACATACCCGGTATCAGACCATCACGCTTGCGATCTTCAGAAACATAGACGATACCGTTAATCAGGCCTTCTTCCGGTGAGCGTACTGTCACCTTTTTTCCGTCCAGTATCACCGTTCCGGAGCTGCGCGGCAAAGCACCATAAAGAACCTTCATTAATTCTGTACGCCCTGCGCCCATCAGACCGGCCACACCAAGGATTTCGCCTTTACGCAGAGTAAAGCTGACATCATCAATGCCGGGTCCGCTCACATGTTCGACAGTCAGCAGAATATCTCCGGGGGGGTTATTCAGTCGCGGATACTGATCTTCAAGCTTACGGCCTACCATCATTTCTATCAGCGACTCTTCCCGCAGCGTAGTCACCTCACGCTCGGCAATAAACTGACCGTCGCGGAAAATCGTTACGTCATCGCAGATTTCAAAAATTTCTTTCATCCGGTGGGAGATATAAACAATACCGCAGCCCTTAGCCTTGAGGTCATTGATCACTCGGAACAGGGAGGCGGTTTCCGTATCGGTCAGTGCATCGGTGGGTTCATCCATAATGATGACTTTGGATTCAAAACTCAGTACTTTGGCAATCTCAACCATCTGTTGATCACCAATGGATAAGTCACCCACCCGCTTATCGCTGCTGAAACGCAGATTCAGGCGTTTCATTAACCGTTCAGCCTGCCGGTGCATCTTTTTCCACTGGATACACCCAAAACGGTTGATACATTCCCGTCCCAGAAAAATATTTTCTGCAACACTCAGTTGCGGGATCAGATTGAGCTCCTGATGGATAATGCCGATCCCTGCTGCCTGCGATGCCTTAGGACTGTCAAAGGTCGTTTCTTTCCCCAGCCATTTAAGGCTTCCGGCGTCACGAGCATAGATCCCGGTCAGGACTTTCATCATGGTGGATTTCCCGGCACCGTTTTCGCCCACCAGTGCCATCACACGCCCCGGATAGACGGACAGCGCGGCCCCGGATAACGCTTTAACTCCGGGGAAAGATTTATCAATGCCTTTAAGCTGCAGTAACGGTTGCATAACACCCTCAGAAGGTCACGCCAGCGTTAAGGATAATATTCGCATAGGGGGAGCACTCACCGCTGCGGACAATAGCCTGACTATGTTGTGTTTTTTCTTTGAACTGTTCATGGCTGAGGTAACTGATATCGATAGTATTTCCCTGATGGTGTTGCAATGATTCAAGCAGGGCGAGCAATTCACTGTACAGCTGCGGGTTATGCTGCACTATCTCCTCCGCAAGAAAGACACTCTCAACCTGCATTTCGTCCGTTACCGTTTGGATTACCTGCAACAAACCGGGAACACCCTGAGTCAGCGCAAGATCAATACGCTGCGGACCAGCAGGAACAGGCAGGCCTGCATCACTGATGGTAAGACTGTCAGTGTGGCCTGTTCGGGCGATAACTGCCGAAATCTCAGCATTCAGTAAGGTGCCTTTTTTCATGTTTCACTCGCTGTCGAAACGTTTCGATGGCTGCATATTAGACAGGGACGAGGAGATAACAACCAGCCTGCGGTGAAAATGTGAGCACCCTCTAAACATTCCGCAGAGGCAGTACACCGCATCCATGATCATATTCCGGCGGAGGAAAAAAGGACGGGAAAGAGAGGTCACCGGTCACGGCGATACAAAATATCCATAACCTGCGGTGACACAAAAAACCTGCGGTTATCAGGCGACGGGGAAAGGATTCTCCGGGCAACATGTCAGGGGGAAGGGAGCGGTCAGTTTTCAGACCGCTCCCGTGCATCAGAACTCGACCTGAGTCCCCAGTTCAATCACCCGGTTAGGCGGGATTTCAAACTGATCAGGAGCCCGTAGTGCATTGCGTTGTAACGCCATAAATAGCTTACCGCGCAACCGCAGATACCATGGCCGCTTCCCGAGGATCAGCGACTCTCTCGACATAAAGAAAGAGGTGTCCATCATCCGGCAATTAAGTCCTTCCAGTCCGCAGCGGTGAAAAATTTCCTCGACATTCGGGGTTTCACGCCAGCCATAGCTGGCAACCACCCGCCAGAAGGTCGGTGATAACTGTTCAATAGTGACCCGTCGTACATTATGTACGTAAGGGGCATCTTCGGTACGCAGCGTCAACAAGACTACCCGCTCATGTAATACTTTGTTGTGCTTCAGGTTATGCAGCATTGCGAACGGAATAACATTCAGTACCCTGGACATAAATACCGCCGTTCCCGGAACCCTGACCGGAGGATTCTTTTCCAGCGAGGCAATCATGGCTTCCAGAGAATTACCATGTTCATGCATCCGCCGCAGTACCCTGAAGCGTTCACTTTTCCAGGTGGTCATAATAATAAACATCACCAGCGCCAGACAAAGCGGTAGCCAGCCTCCGGAGAAAATTTTCACCAGGTTAGCACTGAACAGCGGAACATCGACACACATCAGGACGATAAAAATCAGTGAGACCAGGAAAATATTCCAGTGCCAGTTTTTACGCGCTACGGTACAGGACAATATTGTCGTCAGGATCATGGTTCCGGTCACCGCAATACCATAAGCCGCCGCAAGGTTGCTGGAATGACGGAAACAGATAATAACCACCAGCACAGCAAAATAGAGCAGCCAGTTAATCACCGGAACATAAATCTGTCCGGACTCCATTTCAGAGGTATAAATAATACGCATCGGCGGTAAATACCCCAGCCGTACCGCCTGACGGGTCAGTGAAAATACGCCGGAAATAACGGCCTGAGAAGCAATAACTGTCGCAAGGGTTGCCAGCAGTAACATCGGGATCAGGGCCCAGTCCGGTGCCAGCAGGAAGAAAGGGTTTTTAATCGCTTCAGGGTGTGCTAACAGCAGTGCGCCCTGACCAAAATAGTTGATCACCAGAGAAGGCAATACCGCACCAAACCAGGCAATACGGATCGGCAATTTACCGAAATGCCCCATGTCAGCATACAATGCTTCAACACCGGTAATCGACAGAACCACCGCCCCGAGAGCAAAGAACGACACACTTTTATAGTGGATGAAGAATTCAATGGCATACCAGGGATTAAGTGCATGCAGAACTACCGGATTGCTGATAATACTTTTCGCCCCGAGAACTGCCAGTACAAGGAACCATAACACCATCACCGGGGCAAACATCTTACCGACCAGCCCGGTGCCATGCTTCTGGATCAGAAACAGTAACGTCAGTACAGCAATTGAAAGCGGTACGATATAAGGGTCCAGAGACGGAGCGGCAATTTCAAGCCCTTCCATTGCTGACATTACGGATATTGCCGGGGTAATCACAACTTCACCATAGAAGAAGCTTCCCCCCACCAGCCCCATAATCAATAACACGGCGGTAATCCGCGCACTGGTATTCCGGCCGGCGAGAGACATTAACGTCAGAATCCCGCCTTCACCGGCATTATCCGCCCGCATGACATAGCAGATATATTTTAACGATACGACAAGGATTAATAGCCAGAAAATTAATGACAAAAATCCAAAAACCGATTGCTGCTCGATGCCAAAACCAAATTGTCCCGAAAGACACTCACGCAGTGTATACAGCGGGCTGGTACCAATATCACCATACACCACACCTATCGCTGCCAGCGTCAATGCGCCAGTTGATTGTTTGTTATTTGAGCTCATATCATTTTATCTTGTTTTTAACCAATCCCGTAAATACATGCTTCACTCGTTACCAAAGTGGCACAGTATGCACTTATTAATATAAAAACCCACCCGATTATCAGACAATGGCATCTAAAATCCATACGCTTATCACCGGGGAACCATACTCCGTAAAAAAAATCATAAAGATAAAAGCACCTGCAGGCAGTGGTGATCTTTTAATGACAGCTATCCCGGCGGTCAAGTCTCAGGCAGTTATTACAAGGACTCAATTCGTATTATGGCACTGACTCATCTCTTAGCAGACAGAATTACACGGCTCAGTAATATGCTGGAACAAGGTCTGTATGAAAGACACCACACTATCCGGTTATGTCTGCTGGCGGCATTAGCCGGTGAGAGTGTTTTTCTGATGGGTCCTCCGGGGATTGCAAAGAGCCTGATCGCGCGCAGGATAAAGTATGCCTTTCGCGATGCCAGGGCTTTTGAATATCTGATGACTCGCTTCTCCACTCCCGAAGAAGTCTTCGGACCGTTATCGATACAGGCTCTGAAAGACGAAGGCCGTTATCAGCGCCTGACCAAAGGATATCTTCCCGACGCCGAAATCGTTTTTCTTGATGAAATATGGAAGGCTGGCCCGGCAATACTCAATACATTGCTGACGGCCATTAATGAACGCCGCTTTCGTAACGGTGATAACGAAACGACGATACCGATGAGGCTGCTGATTGCGGCGTCGAATGAATTACCCGATGCAGAAAGTGGCCTGTCGGCACTGTATGACCGTATGCTGATCCGTCTGTGTCTTGATAATGTCAGCAGTAAAAATAATTTCCGCAATGTGCTTATCTCGTCGCCTGACGCCCCGTTCACCGCCGCAGAAGAGTCTCTGCGTATCACTGACGATGAGTATCACCAGTGGCAGCAAGAGATCCTCAAAGTCAGCTTGCCGGATAATGTCTTCGACCTTATCTATCAGTTACGCCGTCAGCTGGAGAGCCTGCCTGATGCGCCTTATATTTCTGATCGTCGCTGGAAGAAGGCGATCCACTTGCTGCAGGCAAGTGCTTTTTTCAGCGGCCGCCAGGCGATTGCACCGGTTGATATTATTTTACTGAAAGACTGCCTGTGGCATGACCAGGCATCAATGCAACTGACAGAGCGGGAAATTAAAGGATTACTGACAGGCTACGCTTTTGAGCAACAGCCTTTACTGATCAAGCTTCGTCAGTTACAGACCCGTAAATTTGCACTGCAACAACAGATGAACCTCGATCAGGCGCTGAAACTGGAAAAGCAGAGCAGGTTATTTAGCCGTAAACATCACCATATTTTACCGGCCTTAGGGGAAGGTGAACAACTGACACTGATCCTGCAAAATCCCCTGATCCTGCATGAACAGAAGAGTAACCATCTTGTGGTCAGCAAAGAGGAACTGAACCAGTGGCTGGCCAGGGGCGGCGAAATAAAAGGGCAGCTGAATGGTATCGGCTTTGCACAACCTCTGGACTTGTATATTGATGACCGGGACTGTCTCAATATCAGGGATATCAGCCTGCAATCCTCTTTACTGAGTGTACTTCCGCGCGAGACTCTGCGCGAGATACCGGAAGAAATAACCCGCGGCCTGAATGAGCTCAAAGACCGGCTACAAACCCAGCGGTTACTTTTCCGTCAGCATCAGCAATGTTTATTTATTGATAATGACTGGCTGGCGATTATTGAGCAAAGCCTGCAGGATGTGGCAGAACAGATAGAACAGGAAACCCAATGATCTCCATTGATTCTCTGCTCAGTCTGCTGACCTACAGTGATGCCGACACCCTCAATGACTTTTTGTCGGCACTGCTGGCGGCACCGCAATTAGTTATTTTTCTCGAAAAAAGCCCCGGCCTTAAAAAAGCGCTGCTGAAAGAATTACCGGATATTAAAGCCGCTATCAGCGAAGAACAAAAAAATACGCCTGTACCGGCCAGCCTGGCACAGGAGTTTCAGCTGTTCACCCTGCAAAAGTCATTCAGTCTTTATCATTTCAGCCAGAATATGTCCGATACATTGCTCCGGCTGGAACAGCTCGGCTCTCCGTTCAGGGAGGAGGCAAACAGACTGGTCACCGGGGCTGACGACCAGCTACTGACAGCTGCGCAACATAGCTTATTTTTTCAGCGCTGGCGCCAGAGTCTGACACTGCAGACCGTCACCTTAAATGAGGGGCTGCTGGAGCAACAGCGAGATAAACTTATTACTGAGTTACAACAGCGTATGACCCTGTCCAGCCAGCTTTCACCGTTATCAGACGGCAACGAGGAAACGGCAGCCGGCCATTTGTGGGATATGAGTAAATCGCCACCGGGAAAAGGGGATACGGGGCTGATTCTGCAATACAGTGAATTTCTGAATACCTGTCCGGAATTACAGACACTGGCTGCCCGGTTAGGCCGCAGCAGAGAGGCACAGTCGCTCCCGGCAGAAAACGCACCGCCGGGCCAGCAGATTGTGCAGGTACATAAAACTGAAACACTGCCGGAAGAAGTCAGTGGTATTCATCAAAGTGACGATATTCTGCGGTTACTCCCCACGGAACTGGCGGCACTGAGTATCAGTGAGCTCGAACTGGAATTCTACCGGCGGCTGGTGGAAAAGCGTCTGCTTACCTACCAGCTGCAGGGGGAATCTGTACATGATGATATCCGCCAGCGGCCGGTGATCTACAGACATAAGGATCAACAGCCAAAAGGGCCGTTTATTGTCTGTGTGGATACCTCCGGTTCCATGGGCGGGTTTAATGAACGCTGTGCTAAAGCATTTTGCCTGGCGTTACTAAAAATCGCGCTGGCCGAAAACCGCGGTTGTTTCATTATGTTGTTTGCCCATGACGTGATCCATTATGAGCTGACCACAGAGAACGGACTGGAACAGGCCGTGCGTTTTCTGAGCCAGCGTTTTCGCGGAGGAACCGATATCGCAAAGTGCCTTAACAGGGTACTGGACAGCATGGAAAACCCGGCCTGGAAGGATGCTGATGCAGTCATTATTTCAGATTTTATAGCTCAGCATCTGCCGGAGGTGCTGATCAAACGGGTTACACACCATCAGCAACACAGCCAGCAGCGTTTCCACGCAGTCTGTATGTCAGCCCATGGGAAACCCGGAATATTGCAGATATTTGACCATATATGGAAATTCGATACCCGCCTCAGAACCCGCCTGCTGAGATACCTGAAACGCTAGACAGCGGATATTTCCCGGATTACTGTCAATACATCATCCCAGGGGGACGGCAGAACACACCGCCCGCGACAGATTTAGAAAGGACAAATGATGGCCGATATGCTGCAACTGGATCAACTCGATCGCGATATCCTGAACGTATTACTTAATAATGCCAGAACCGCCTACGCAGAGCTGGCAAAACAGTTTAATGTCAGCGCAGGCACTGTTCATGTCAGGGTCGAAAAAATGCGTCAGGCCGGTATTATTCTCGGCACCCGTATTGATGTTGACCCAAGAAAACTGGGATTCGATGTGTGCTGTTTTATCGGTATTATTCTGAAGAGTGCCCGTGATTATCCGGCAGCCCTGAGCAAACTCCGGGCGCTGGATGAAGTGGTTGAAGCCTGGTACACCACCGGACATTACAGTATTTTTATTAAAGTGATGTGCCGCTCTATTGATGCTCTGCAACAGGTGCTGATCAATAAGATTCAGACCATTGATGAAATTCAGTCCACAGAAACACTTATCTCCCTGCAAAACCCTATCAGCCGTACGATAAAGCCCTGATCAGACAGATCTGTGTGGATAACCTTATCCATCCACCAGGTCCCTGCTTTCTCTGCAATTTCCCCGTAAAATAAAAATGAATAACCTTGTTGTCCACAGGTGGATCACGGCTTGATCACAGCGTACAATGCTGCCTTTTACTGAGGGAAGACTGATGGCGGATATCACGTTTATCACAGGCAGCACCCTGGGAAGTGCCGAATATGTGGCTGAAGAATTAGCAGCATTACTCGAACAGGAAGAAATTTCGTCTGAAATTCTGCATGGCCCGGCGCTTGATGACCTGCCAGTCACCGGAACCTGGTTACTGATAACCTCAACCCATGGTGCCGGTGAAGTCCCGGACAATCTTTTACCGTTCTTTGAACAATTAAAAGAACAGCAACCGGATCTTTCCGCGGTACGCTATGGTGCTATCGGCTTAGGTAATCATGAGTATGATCTGTTTTGTGGCGCGATCAGAAGTATTGATCAACTACTGCAGTCCCTTGGGGCCACCAGGATCGGCGATCGTCTGGAAATTGATGTTCTGCAACATGATGTCCCGGAAGATCCGGCCAGCGAGTGGTTAGCCGACTGGAAAAGCCTGATTTGAGATCACTGACACGGTTGTTGATCGTTTATTTATGAGGATCCACGGTCAATTGTCCTGTTTTTTACTGTTTTTTTTCCCGGGCTCTGTGGATAAGTACCCCTTTATTGTGCTGATAACCGGTAGTTATCCAATGAATAACCGATGGCGATTTTTTGTGCTGTGTATAAGTAGCGATTTTGATCTCAGCTTATACGTTACGGATCAACCGATCATTCACAGCATTGGATCTATCTCAGACTGCTGTTAACTATAAAGAATTGACACTTACCCACAGGATCGGGCGATCCTAATAAGAGATCTAACAGAAAGATCATACATAAAATAAAGATCTTTCTTTTAAACCCTTACGATCCTGCCACTTTCCCATGCGCTGGAATTTAAGTAGAATCCACTGCCGGGATATGCTCCCAACCGTTAATCTACCGAGGTATCGTTTCATGTTTTATCCAGATCCTTTTGACGTCATCATCATTGGTGGTGGTCATGCGGGAACAGAAGCCGCAATGGCCGCTGCCCGAATGGGTCAGCAAACCCTGCTACTGACCCACAATATCGATACGCTGGGACAAATGTCATGTAATCCGGCGATCGGTGGGATCGGCAAAGGGCATCTGGTGAAAGAAGTCGATGCGCTGGGTGGCCTGATGGCCGAAGCTATCGATAAATCGGGCATCCAGTTTAGAATACTAAACAGCAGCAAAGGCCCTGCGGTGCGTGCTACACGGGCACAGGCTGACAGAGTACTCTATCGGCAGGCTGTACGTACCGCACTGGAAAACCAGCCAAACCTGATGATCTTCCAGCAGGCCGTTGAAGATCTGATTGTGGAAAACGATCAGGTCGTTGGTGCTGTAACTCAGATGGGGCTCCGTTTCCGTGCTAAAGCCGTGGTACTGACCGTCGGGACTTTCCTTGACGGAAAAATTCATATCGGACTGGATAATTACAGTGGTGGTCGTGCCGGCGATCCGCCATCTATCCCGTTATCCCGCAGACTGCGTGAATTGCCTTTACGGGTCAGTCGTCTGAAAACCGGTACACCGCCGCGTATCGATGCCAGAACCATCGATTTTTCTGTGCTGGCTGCACAGCATGGTGATAATCCGGTGCCTGTGTTCTCGTTTATGGGGAAAGCATCCGATCATCCGGCACAGATGGCCTGTTATATCACTCATACCAATGAAAAAACCCATGATGTGATCCGTGATAACCTCGATCGCAGCCCGATGTATGCCGGAGTGATCGAAGGGATCGGGCCACGTTACTGTCCGTCAATTGAAGACAAGGTGATGCGTTTTGCCGATCGTAATGCGCATCAGATCTTCCTCGAACCGGAAGGGCTGACCAGCAACGAAATTTACCCGAACGGTATTTCTACCAGTCTGCCATTTGATGTACAGATGAAAATCGTCCGTTCTATGCAGGGCCTGGAAAATGCAAAGATTATCCGTCCGGGTTATGCCATTGAATATGATTTCTTCGACCCGCGTGACCTGAAACCGACCCTGGAAAGTAAATATATCCACGGTCTGTTTTTTGCCGGGCAGATTAACGGCACTACCGGCTATGAAGAAGCTGCGGCCCAGGGATTACTGGCAGGGTTAAATGCCGGGCGTTTTTCTGCGGACAAAGAAGGCTGGACGCCGCGTCGTGATGAAGCGTATCTCGGTGTGCTGGTGGATGACCTCTGTACCCTGGGAACCAAAGAACCCTACCGTATGTTTACCTCACGTGCAGAATATCGTCTGATGCTGCGTGAAGATAACGCCGATTTACGCTTAACGTCCATCGGCCGTGAATTGGGGTTAGTGAATGATGAACGCTGGGCCAGTTTCAATAAGAAACTGGAATCGATTGAACTGGAACGTCAGCGTTTACGGGATATTCACGTTCATCCTAAATCGGATATTGTCTCGCAGGTTAATTCACTGCTGAGTACCGGACTGACAAAAGAAGCCAATGGCGAAGATTTACTGCGTCGCCCTGAAATGACCTATTCTCAGCTGATGTCATTGCCTGCTTTCGGGCCAGCGGTCAGCGATCCACTGGCTGCTGAGCAGGTGGAAATTCAGGTGAAATACGAAGGGTATATTGCCCGTCAGAAAGAAGAGATTGAACGTCAGCAGCGTAATGAGAATACCCTGTTGCCGGTTGACCTTGATTACCGGAATGTCAGCGGACTTTCAAATGAAGTGATTGCCAAGCTTAACGATCATAAACCATCGTCAATTGGTCAGGCATCGCGCATTTCCGGGATCACTCCGGCCGCAATCTCAATTTTATTGATCTATCTGAAAAAACAGGGCCTGCTGCGTAAAAGTGCCTGAGCCCTCAGCTATAAACAGGGGCCGCTGTAAGGCTGCCCCTGACAACAGGAATTTCCCCGTGATTAATACTCTCTCCGCATTACTCAGTAAGGCCGGTATTTCCTTAACCGATCAGCAAAAACAGCAACTGGTCAGTTATGTGGGCTTACTGGATAAATGGAATAAAGCTTATAACCTGACCTCGGTTCGTGATCCGCAGCAGATGCTTGTTCGTCACATTATGGACAGCATTGTGGTTGCACCGTATCTGAAAGGGAACAAATTTATCGATGTCGGTACCGGCCCCGGTTTGCCGGGAATTCCACTGGCGATTGTCTGTCCTGAAGCCAGTTTCACTCTGCTCGACAGTCTGGGGAAACGGGTCCGCTTTTTACGCCAGGTGCAGCATGAGCTTAAACTGGACAATATTATTCCGGTACAGAGCAGGGCAGAGGCATTTACCGATCAGCCACTGTTTGACGGGGTGATTAGTCGGGCATTTGCTTCACTGCAGGATATGGTCAGCTGGTGTCATCATTTACCCGCACCTGCGCAGGGACGTTTTTATGCGTTAAAAGGTGTTGTGCCCGAAGATGAGCTGGCGGAATTACCCGCAAACCTGAGTGTTGAAAAACTGGTCTCGCTACAGGTCCCTGAGCTGGAAGGTGAACGTCATCTGGTTATTTTAAAGCAAAAATAAATCGGCCTGCCCGGCGGCAGGGCAGGGCGCTGCCGCCGGGAGAATATATTTTATGTGATAAAAATCACATAAAATATATTTAAGTACGATATTTGTAACTGTTAATGGCTGCCGGAACCACAGAAATAATTCATTTCACACTCTCTGCCGCTGCCTGCGGGTCTGTATCTCAGCAGATATCCGCTAACAAATCACTTTACGTTAATAAATAGCATGCTAATTACTTGCCGGATATATTCGTCTGTCTGGACAGATGTGTATTCCGGGGGACAGATTTTTTCCGGTGTGCTGTTTTATTCAGTTTATTCAGTCCGGATAAACAGCGCTTCCTGAAAAAAATTTTATCATCATGATTTTATTATGTTTTTATTCGTTTCCTGCCATGGTTTCCTGAAGTTACCTGATTATCTGCCATGCGGTCTGTAATTATTATTCCTTAATTAAACAGAAAAACTGATGACTAATGAACGATATGAAATAAAGACAAATCAGAATTTATTAATAATTATCCTTTTGTTTACTAAGTATTTTATTTGATTTAGTGTGCCAGCGGGTAAGGTTACCCGGCTGTTACCGGGCCGGACAATATTGTTAACACCGGAACAGTATTTATCTTCTGAAAATAAGGATATTACATGAAAGAACTTTCAATAACAGAAACCACTCAGATCAGTGGTGGTTTGTTTACTCTGGTTACCGGACCTGTCGGTGGCTTACTGGGTTTCACCATTGGCTCTATCGTTGATGCCGGGGTCGGTGCCCTTAAAGGCCAGTCGCTGAGCTTTAAAACCTCCGGCGCATTGCTTGGCGCAGGTATCGGGGCGATTGTTGGTCTGAGCCCGATTCTTGCCACGACCGGTATCGGTCTTGGGGTGGTGAGCATTGTCGATAATGCTAAAAAATTTCTGGCCAGCTGATGTGTAAGCCGGGAGATTTTATTCTCTCTGTCGTTAGCATCTGCATTTTTAGACGTGACTGATTTGTATCATGTCAGAGGCGCTGACCCGATCAGCGCCTCTTTATTATTTGCGGACAGATTCTCTGAAGACACCTGCATTTTTTGCTATTCCTGCTTTTTTGCCACGTGATTTATTGCGGTTAAATTAGTATTGTTATCAGACTGCATATTCTGCTGCGCTAAAAACCCCGTGTTTATTTTATAACTTCCTTTTATTTTTTAATATACTGACGCGGTCTGGTCATTGCGCCGTGGCAGGTATGTAAAATAAATGATAAATAAATGAAATGATTAACGTTCAAATAACAGCAATAAATGTAAGGCTAATTGTTTTTTCAGGGTGTAGTATCGTCTCCGGTTCATAAAACACCGAGGAAAAGAGGCCATCAGATCGGGCAGTCTCTTTGTATTCTGCGATTTTTGGCGAAGATTATTGGTGAAAACACCTTTTCAGAAAGAAATTTAAATAATTGTTCACCTTTTCTCTACTTACAGATTGAAATCGCAGGAGTGCCCCGTATAATTTGCACGGCTTTTGCTGTTCATCTCTTCGGGGGTGATCACAGCAGTTTGTGTAGAACACACGATATACCCAACATAAGTAAAGGAGAGTAAGAAAGTAATGTCTGTATCTCTTTATAGTTTGAGATTAGCCAGGACAGTGCTGCTTATTCAATTGGTGATCGTTTTACTCATCAGTATTCTCTTTACTTTGAAAAGCATTCACTGGGGAGCTTCTGCTCTGGCAGGGGGGCTATCGGCCTGGTTGCCGGCTGTCCTGTTTACGTTTCTGGCCTGGCGCCTGCAAGGGCAATCACCGGCTAAAGGGCGTGTTGCCTGGACTTTTGCATTAGGTGAAGTCTGCAAGGTATTCACCACCATCGTATTGCTTGTTGTGGCGTTGGGTGTGTTCGGGGCGGTGTTTTGGCCTCTTGGACTGAGCTGGTTATCGGTGCTGGTGGTGCAAATCATTGCACCGGTTGTAATTAACAAAAAAGGGTAAGATGCATCATGGCCGCAGGAGAAATCTCAACCCCACAGGAATACATAAGTCATCACCTGCAACACTTGCAGCTTGATTTACGTACTTTCCAGTTGGTGAATGCGCACGACGCTCCGGCAACTTTCTGGACGTTAAACCTGGATTCCATGTTTTTCTCTGTCGTACTGGGTCTGGTCTTTCTGGTACTGTTCCGTAAAGTGGCAAAACATGTCACCAGCGGTGTTCCGGGAAAACTGCAGGCGGCTATTGAACTGGTTGTTGGTTTCGTCGATGGCAACGTTCGTGATATGTATCACGGCAAAAGCAAACTTATCGCCCCGCTGGCTCTGACTATTTTTGTCTGGGTCTTTTTAATGAACTTCATGGATTTGTTACCAATCGATCTGCTGCCTTATCTGGGCGAGCATGTCTTTGGTTTGCCGGCATTACGTGTTGTGCCGTCCGCTGACGTGAATGTGACATTATCTATGGCGCTGGGCGTATTTATTTTGATTCTGTTTTACAGCATCAAAATGAAAGGCGTGGGTGGTTTTACTAAAGAACTGACTCTGCAGCCTTTCAACCACCCGATCTTTATCCCCATCAACCTGATTCTTGAAGGTGTTAGCCTGCTGTCCAAACCGGTTTCTCTCGGTCTGCGACTGTTCGGTAACATGTATGCGGGTGAACTGATCTTTATCCTGATTGCGGGACTGTTACCGTGGTGGTCACAGTGGGTTCTGAATGTGCCATGGGCCATTTTCCACATATTGATTATCTCGTTACAGGCGTTTATTTTCATGGTCCTCACGATTGTCTATCTGTCGATGGCATCTGAAGAACATTGATTTTTTATCTCAACACTACTGAATTTATTGAAACAAACTGGAGACTGTCATGGAAAACGTGAGTATGGATCTGCTGTACATGGCTGCCGCTGTGATGATGGGTCTGGCGGCAATCGGTGCTGCGATCGGTATCGGCATCCTCGGTGGTAAATTTCTGGAAGGTGCTGCTCGTCAGCCTGACCTGATTCCTCTGCTGCGCACTCAGTTCTTTGTTGTTATGGGTCTGGTGGATGCTATCCCAATGATCGCTGTAGGTCTGGGTCTCTACGTGATGTTTGCTGTCGCCTAGTCACGCCTGGTAATACGGTTGTTCATATCGCGATTTTATGCGAATGAACGAATTCTGCCGTTTACCAATACGTTGGTAACGGCAGAGCAAGCTAACTTAACAAGAGGCATTGTGCTGTGAATATTAATGCAACAATCCTCGGCCAGGCCATTGCGTTTATCCTGTTCGTCGCATTTTGTATGAAGTACGTATGGCCGCCGATTATGGCAGCTATCGAGAAACGTCAGAAAGAAGTTGCTGATAGTCTCGCTTCTGCAGAACGCGCTCAAAAAGACCTGGATATCGCTCAGGCTAATGCGTCCGAACAGCTGAAAAAAGCCAAAGAAGATGCTCAGGTCATTATCGAGCAGGCAAATAAACGTCGTGCCCAGATTCTGGATGAAGCAAAAGCCGAAGCTGAAGCTGAACGTCACAAAATCGTAGCTCAGGCTCAGTCCGAAATTGATGCCGAACGTAAACGTGCACGTGAAGAATTACGTAAGCAGGTAGCGTTGCTGGCCGTTGCGGGTGCCGAGAAGATTATTGAGCGTTCCGTTGATGAAGCTGCTAACAGCGACATCGTTGATAAACTGGTCGCTGAACTGTAAGGAGGGAGGGGCTGATGTCTGAATTTACTACTGTAGCTCGCCCCTACGCCAAAGCAGCTTTTGACTTTGCTGTTGAGCATCAAAGTATTGATCGCTGGCAGAGCATGCTGGCATTTTCTGCAGATGTTGCAAGTGATAAACAAGTTGCTGAACTTCTTTCCGGTGCGAAAGCGCCAGAAACAGTATCATCAACCTTTATTGCCATCTGTGGTGATCAACTCGATGAAAATAGTCAGAACCTGATTAAGGTAATGGCAAATAATAAACGTTTGAAAGCGCTTCCTGCTGTTTTGGAACAATTCATTCAATTACGTGACGCTTATGAAGCGATTGCAGAGGTTGATGTAACTTCAGCCAATCAATTGAGTGAAGAGCAGCTGGCTAAAATCAGTGCTGCGATGGAAAAACGTTTATCACGCAAAGTTAAGCTGAATTGCAAAATCGATAAGTCTGTAATTGCGGGCGTAGTCATCCAGGCTGGTGACATGGTCATTGATGGCAGCGTACGTGGCCGTCTTGACCGTCTGGCAGACGACTTGCAGTCTTAAGGGGACTGGAGCATATGCAACTGAATTCCACCGAAATCAGCGAACTGATCAAGCAGCGCATTGCTCAGTTCAATGTGGTGAGCGAAGCTCACAATGAAGGTACTATTGTTTCTGTAAGTGACGGTATCATCCGCATCAACGGCCTGGCCGATGTAATGCAGGGTGAGATGATTGCCCTGCCGGGTAACCGTTACGCTATCGCACTGAACCTGGAGCGTGACTCTGTAGGTGCAGTGGTTATGGGCCCATACATGGATCTTGCCGAAGGCATGAAAGTGAAATGTACTGGCCGTATTCTGGAAGTACCGGTTGGTCGTGGTTTACTGGGGCGTGTTGTTAACACCCTGGGTGAGCCAATTGACGGTAAAGGCCCTGTGGATAACGATGGCTTCTCTCCTGTAGAAGTTATTGCACCGGGTGTTATCGATCGTCAGTCAGTCGATCAGCCTGTTCAGACCGGTTATAAAGCTGTTGACTCCATGATCCCGGTCGGACGTGGTCAGCGTGAGCTGATCATCGGTGACCGTCAGACAGGTAAAACAGCGATGGCTATCGATGCCATCATCAACCAGCGTGATTCAGGCATTAAATGTGTCTATGTTGCTATCGGCCAGAAAGCGTCCACTATTTCTAACGTGGTACGTAAACTGGAAGAGCACGGCGCATTAGCGAACACCATCGTGGTGGTTGCCTCTGCTTCCGAGTCTGCAGCCCTGCAATACCTGGCACCTTATGCCGGTTGTGCGATGGGTGAATACTTCCGTGACCGCGGTGAAGATGCTCTGATCGTTTATGATGACCTGTCAAAACAGGCTGTTGCTTACCGTCAGATTTCACTGCTGCTGCGTCGTCCGCCAGGCCGTGAAGCATTCCCTGGTGACGTTTTCTACCTCCACTCCCGTCTGCTGGAGCGTGCATCACGCGTAAATGCTGAGTACGTTGAAGCATTCACTAAAGGTGCAGTGAAAGGTAAAACCGGTTCTCTGACAGCTCTGCCTATCATTGAAACTCAGGCGGGTGACGTTTCTGCGTTCGTTCCGACTAACGTAATTTCGATTACAGATGGTCAGATCTTCCTGGAATCTAACCTGTTTAACTCCGGTATCCGTCCGGCTGTTAACCCGGGGATCTCTGTATCCCGTGTAGGTGGTGCAGCACAGACGAAAATCATCAAGAAACTGTCCGGGGGTATCCGTACCGCTCTGGCACAGTATCGTGAACTGGCGGCGTTCTCTCAGTTCGCGTCAGATCTGGATGATGCTACCCGTAAGCAACTGGAACACGGTCAGAAAGTCACTGAACTGCTGAAGCAGAAGCAGTATGCACCGATGTCTGTTGCTCAGCAGGGCCTGGTCCTGTTTGCGGTTGAGCGCGGTTACCTGGGCGATGTTGAGGTTGCTAAAATCCTCAGCTTTGAGTCTTCTCTGCTGTCATTCGCTGAGCGTGAACACGCTGAACTGATGCAGGAAATCAACCAAGCGGGTAACTTTAATGGCGAAATCGAAGCGAAGTTAAAAGCGCTGCTCGATTCGTTTAAAGCAACTCAGTCCTGGTAATGTCTTGCGGCTTGCCTGAAATGGCAGGCCGCCTGACTTTGAGGAGAAGCTCATGGCCGGCGCAAAAGAAATACGTAGTAAGATTGGAAGCGTAAAGAATACGCAGAAAATCACCAAAGCGATGGAAATGGTCGCCGCCTCCAAAATGCGTAAAACGCAGGAACGCATGGCGGCCAGCCGTCCGTATGCAGAAACCATTCGCAAAGTGATTGGTCACTTAGCGTTAGGGAATCTGGAATACAAGCACCCTTACCTGGAAGAGCGTGACGTTAAGCGCGTCGGCTATCTGGTCGTATCTACTGACCGCGGGCTTTGTGGTGGTTTGAACATTAACCTGTTCAAGAAATTGCTGGCAGATATGAAAGCATGGTCTGATAAAGGCGTTCAGAGTGAACTGGCCATTATCGGTTCCAAAGGCCTGTCTTTCTTCGGTGCCGCAGGCGCGGATATCGTGGCTCAGGTAAACGGTCTGGGCGATAAGCCTGCACTGTCTGATCTGATTGGCCCGGTAAAAGTGATGCTGCAGGCTTACGATGAAGGCCGGATCGACAAGCTTTATGTTGTCAGTAATAAATTTAACAACACCATGTCCCAGACTCCGGTGCTCAATCAGCTGCTGCCGTTACCGCCAGCAGAAGATAATGAAGAACTGAAGAAGAAAACATGGGATTACCTGTACGAACCCGATCCGAAAGCGCTGCTGGATACTCTGCTGCGTCGTTACGTCGAGTCTCAGGTTTATCAGGGTGTTGTAGAGAACCTGGCCAGCGAGCAGGCAGCACGTATGGTGGCGATGAAAGCGGCAACCGATAACGGTGGCGAGCTTATCAAAGAGCTTCAGTTGGTTTACAACAAAGCCCGCCAGGCCAGCATCACCCAGGAACTTACCGAGATCGTCTCGGGGGCCTCCGCGGTTTAACCAGGTAACGAATTAGGTAGAGGATTCAAGATGGCAGCTGGAAAGATTGTCCAGATTATCGGCGCCGTAGTTGACGTCGAGTTCCCTCAGGACGCTGTACCACAGGTGTACAACGCCCTTGAGGTTGAAAATGGTGATAACCGTCTGGTGCTGGAAGTTCAGCAGCAGCTGGGCGGTGGTGTTGTTCGTACGATTGCAATGGGTACTTCTGACGGCCTGAAACGTGGCCTTAAGGTGACCGATCTGCAAAAACCGATTCAGGTACCGGTAGGTAAAGCTACTCTGGGCCGTATCATGAACGTTCTGGGTCAGCCTATCGATATGAAAGGCGATCTGCAGAACGAAGATGGCAGCACCGTTGAAGTAAACTCTATTCACCGTGCAGCACCAAGCTACGAAGAACTGGCTAACTCCACCGAACTGCTGGAAACAGGCATCAAGGTTATCGACCTGATTTGTCCGTTTGCTAAAGGCGGTAAAGTAGGTCTGTTCGGTGGTGCGGGTGTAGGTAAGACCGTCAACATGATGGAACTTATCCGTAACATCGCAATTGAACACTCCGGTTACTCTGTATTTGCAGGGGTGGGTGAGCGTACCCGTGAAGGTAACGACTTCTACCACGAAATGACCGAGTCTAACGTTCTGGATAAAGTTGCTCTGGTGTATGGCCAGATGAACGAGCCACCAGGAAACCGTCTGCGTGTTGCGCTGACCGGTCTGACTATGGCTGAAAAATTCCGTGACGAAGGCCGTGATGTTCTGCTGTTTGTCGATAACATCTATCGTTATACCCTGGCCGGTACTGAAGTATCAGCACTGCTGGGTCGTATGCCTTCTGCGGTAGGTTATCAGCCAACACTGGCAGAAGAGATGGGTGTACTGCAGGAACGTATCACGTCAACCAAAACCGGTTCTATCACTTCCGTACAGGCAGTGTATGTACCTGCGGATGACCTGACTGACCCGTCTCCGGCAACCACCTTTGCTCACCTGGACTCAACGGTGACTCTGAGCCGCCAGATCGCATCACTGGGTATTTACCCTGCGGTTGACCCGCTGGATTCCACCAGCCGTCAGCTGGATCCGATGATTGTGGGTCAGGAGCACTATGATATTGCGCGTGGCGTACAGTCTCTGTTACAGCGTTACCAGGAACTGAAAGATATCATCGCGATTCTGGGTATGGATGAACTGTCTGAAGACGACAAACTGCTGGTGTCCCGTGCACGTAAAATTCAGCGTTTCCTGTCTCAGCCATTCTTCGTCGCAGAAATCTTTACCGGTGCACCAGGTAAATACGTTTCTCTGAAAGATACCATCCGTGGCTTCAAAGGCATTATGGACGGTGAGTTTGACCATCTGCCTGAGCAAGCGTTCTACATGGTTGGTTCCATCGACGAAGCTGTAGAAAAAGCGAAGAAACTGTAATTTCAGTTTCCCGGGAGGATTGATATGGCTAAAAGTTATCACCTGGATGTTGTCAGCGCTGAACAACAAATGTTTGCCGGCAGTGTACAGCATATCCAGGTGTCAGGAAGTGAAGGTGAGCTGGGGATTTTCCACGGTCACGCACCACTTCTGACTGCCATCAAACCTGGTATGGTTCGTATCGTTAAAGAGAATAACCACGAAGAGTTTATTTATCTCTCCGGGGGGATTCTGGAAGTTCAGCCCGAAAGTGTTACGGTTATGGCTGATACAGCCATCCGTGGTGAGGATCTGGACGAAGCACGTGCTCTGGAAGCAAAACGTAAAGCAGAAGATCATATGAACAAAAGCCACGGTGATGTGGACTATGCTCAGGCCTCTGCTGAACTGGCGAAAGCTATTGCTAAACTGCGCGTCATCGAACTGACCAGGAAAGTGATGTAAGATCATTACGCTGCAAAAAAGCCGGTAAGTGGAAGCTTACCGGCTTTTTTTATGTGCCTGATCCGGCCAGGGAGCGGATAATCTCCTGAAACAGCGGCTCAGCATCCTGTCTCCGCAGAGAGCAGCCCGCGGGCAGATTATGCAGTCAGGTATCCTTATACTGTATACTCTTTGCTTTACCCGATTAAATAAAAGTGATGGCAGATGATGGCAGATAAAAAAATGAGTGTGGTGATCCTTGCTGCCGGTAAGGGGACCCGGATGTATTCGGATCTCCCGAAAGTGCTCCATCAGCTGGCCGGAAAACCTATGGTGCAGCATGTGATTGATGCGGCAAAGGGGCTGGGTGCGGATAATATATACCTGGTGTATGGTCATGGTGGTGAGTTATTGAAAAACACCCTTAATGACCCGATATTACACTGGGTTGAACAGGCTGAGCAGCTGGGTACCGGCCATGCTATGCAACAGGCAGCCCCTTTCTTTACTGATGATGAAGATATTCTGATGTTATACGGTGATGTCCCGCTGATCTCTGAGCAGACATTACAACAGTTACGTCTGCAGAAACCCGCAGGTGGCATCGGATTGCTGACAGTGGTACTGGATAATCCGTTCGGTTATGGCCGCATTGTCCGTGAAAACGGCGAAATTACCGGGATTGTCGAACAGAAAGATGCCAGCCCGCAGCAGCTGGCTATCAACGAAATTAATACCGGTATCCTGCTGGCCAATGGTGGTGATCTGCGGCGCTGGCTGGCTAAACTGACCAACAATAATGCCCAGAAAGAGTATTATATTACTGATATTATCGCGATGGCCCACCAGCAAGGGTGCCGTATTGCCGCCGTTCATCCGCAAAACAGCAGTGAAACGGAAGGGGTTAATAACCGGCAACAACTGGCAACCCTGGAACGGATCTATCAGCGTCAGTCGGCGGATAAACTCTTGCTGGCCGGGGTTATGTTAAGCGATCCGGCACGTTTTGATTTACGCGGGCAGCTGCAACATGGCCGCGATGTCAGCATTGATATTAATGTGATCCTTGAAGGTAAGGTTACGCTCGGCAATGGAGTGAAAATCGGTGCCGGATGTATTATTAAAAACAGCGTGATCGGTGATGGCTGTGAAATCAGTCCTTATTCCGTCATTGAAGATGCCCGGCTGGAAAGTGCCTGTACTGTGGGGCCTTTTGCCCGCCTGAGGCCAGGTACCTCGTTAGCTGAACAAGTTCATGTGGGTAACTTTGTCGAAATTAAAAAATCGGCACTGGGTAGCGGTTCAAAAGCCGGCCATTTAACCTACCTGGGCGATGCGCAGATCGGCGCCGGAGTCAATATTGGTGCCGGGACGATTACCTGTAATTATGACGGGCAGAATAAATCACAAACCATTATCGGTGATAATGTGTTTGTCGGGTCTGACAGCCAGTTTATTGCCCCGGTATCGGTCGCTGACGGGGTGACTATTGCGGCGGGAACCACAGTAATGAAAGATATAAACCATGAAGCGCTGGTTTATAATCCAAAGCAACAAAGTGTAAAAGCTGACTGGCTGCGGCCGGTAAAAAAATAAATTATCTGATATTTCCCGGCCAGCCGGCACAGACCGGCACCGGACAGGCTGTGACAAATAATAACCCCCATTCTCTGCAAGGCTCGGGGGATCCGTCGCGACGGAACATCAGGTCAGATGACAATCTCTATGGCGAATACGCCATAACGTCAGGATTAAAAAATATGTGTGGAATAGTGGGTGCAGTTGCACAACGTGATATTGCGGAAATTCTGCTGGAAGGCTTACGCCGCCTGGAATACCGTGGTTATGATTCAGCAGGCCTGGCCGTTGTTAACCAACCGGGCGAGATGATCCGTCTGCGGCGTGTGGGTAAGGTTCAGGCACTGGCAGAGGCTGCTGCACAGCAGCCATTGCCCGGGGGAACCGGTATTGCTCATACCCGATGGGCGACGCACGGAGAGCCTTCAGAACAGAATGCACATCCCCATGTCTCCGGTAATATTGTACTGGTGCATAACGGTATTATTGAGAACCATGAAGAGCTACGGGTAAAGGTTAAGGCTCTGGGCTATACGTTTGTCTCTGAAACAGATACCGAAGTGGTTGCCCATCTGATTAATGACGAGCAAAAACGTGGCGGCAGCCTGCGTGAAATTGTTCAGCGGGTGATTAAGCAACTGCGTGGTGCTTACGGTATGGTGATCATGGACAGTAACGATCCTTCGGTTCTGGTCGCGGCCCGTTCAGGCAGCCCGCTGGTGATTGGTTGTGGTGTCGGAGAAAACTTTATCGCGTCTGATCAGCTGGCGTTGTTGCCGGTTACCCGGCGTTTTATCTACCTGGAAGAAGGTGATGTTGCTGAGGTCACCCGGCGGTCGGTGAATATTTTCGCTGACGGTGAGCCGGTTAGCCGTCCGGAAATTGAATCTTCTGCCCAGTATGATGCCGGTGATAAAGGCCTCTATCGCCATTACATGCAGAAAGAAATTTATGAGCAGCCGATGGCGGTGAAAAATACCCTGCAGGGACGTTTTCATCAGGGGGTTGTGGACCTGAGTGAATTAGGGCCGGATGCGGAACAGCTGCTCAGCCAGGCTGAACATATTCAGATTGTGGCCTGTGGTACGTCTTATAATTCAGGGCTGGTGGCCCGCTACTGGTTTGAGTCGCTGGCAGGGATCCCCTGTGATGTTGAAATTGCCTCTGAATTCCGCTACCGGAAATCGGTGGTACGGAAAAACAGTCTGCTGATCACCTTGTCACAGTCCGGCGAAACTGCAGATACCCTCGGGGCACTGCGTCTGTCTAAGCAACTGGGTTATCTTGGCTCACTGGCCATTTGTAATGTGGCGGGTTCCTCACTGGTACGCGAATCTGACCTGGCACTGATGACCAAAGCCGGGGTCGAAATTGGTGTGGCCTCGACCAAAGCCTTTACCACCCAGCTGACAGTACTGCTGATGCTGGTGGCTCAGATGGCAAGGCTGAATGGCCAGCCAGAACAGGTTGAACATGATATCGTTCATGCCCTGCAGGCGCTGCCCAGCCGGATTGAGCAAATCCTGTCACATGACAAACAGATCGAAGCACTGGCAGAAGGATTTTCAGATAAACACCATGCCCTGTTTCTGGGACGCGGCGATCAGTACCCGATCGCGATGGAAGGTGCGCTGAAACTGAAAGAAATCTCTTATATCCATGCTGAAGCTTATGCCGCCGGAGAACTGAAACATGGTCCGCTGGCACTGGTGGATGCTGATATGCCGGTCATCATTATTGCGCCAAATAATGAGTTACTGGAAAAGCTGAAATCTAATATCGAAGAAGTGCGCGCCCGGGGCGGACAACTGTATGTATTTGCTGATCAGGATGCCGGTTTCACCGACAGCCCGAATATGAAAATCATTCAGCTCCCTCATGTGGAAGAAGTACTGGCACCGGTGTTTTATACTATTCCGCTGCAATTACTGTCGTATCATATTGCCTTAATTAAAGGCACGGATGTCGATCAGCCACGCAACCTGGCAAAATCGGTAACCGTTGAGTAAATAACAGTATCCGCCCGACATCTTTTGTGGGATGACAAAATAGTTGTAAAACGAACAAAATAGATCTAAATCGTGACAAAATAGATCTAAAATGGGCAAAATAGTTGTAAAGTAAAAAAGTTCAGTTATGCTGGTTAAAAAGCATACTGGACTTTTTTTATGGCTAGATCTCAGCAGTGCCTTTCCGAACATCAAATTGTGCGCCGAATCAAAGAGGGGCGGGGACAAGGACGTGGTAAAAAATACATACCATGGCTTTACGTTCAAGATGTCCCCTCAGAAGGCCGATCCCACCGGATTTATTCTCATAAAACTTGTCGTGTTCACCATTTATTATCAGATCTTGAGCTTGCGGCCTTTCTGGTCTTTGAGTGGTCTCCTGATATTTCAGATATTCGTGAACAATTTCCACTTCGACGCGAGGATACGCAAGCTATCGCTGCTGAACATGGATTAAGACATCCAGCTGTCCGTGGTGTTGATCAAGTCATGTCTTCTGATTTTTTGGTTGATACAGACAATGCTATGCATCGCCAGTTTGCTGTTCAGGTAAAACCTATGGAAGCATTATCTGATGTCAAAATCATTGAAAAACTGGAGTTAGAGCGGCGTTATTGGCAGTTAAAACAAATCCCCTGGTTCTTAATTACCGAACATGAAATTAATCCCATCATTAGACAGAATATTGAGTGGTTGTATCCAACCAAAACGGAGGGGGTAGTTGATTCAGGGCTACTGTCACAACTTCCGTTGCTATATGCGGCTTTCAGTAAAGCGCCAGAGAAAAAGGTTATTGATATTTGTAAACAAATTGATACTGCTTACAGCCTGGAATTAGGACATACCCTTCGTGATGTACGAACGCTCATCGCAAATGGATTCCTGAAATTTAATATTCACAAAGTCTTTAGGACTATCTCAGCAGCTGAACTGGTTTTTTGCCAATTCAATGATATGGAGGCCCTACTTCATGTGGCAAATCAATGAAGTGCTGCAACTTGATGGGAAGCTTTATCGCATTTTGGCTGTTAATTCCGGAAAGATTGTGTGGATTTGCCTGGATTTGGACACGGCTCGGCCAGAGCGTAGAGCAGAGTTAGAAATCATTTCTTATTTTGACGAAGGGCGTCTGTTCCGACACGTTGATCCTTTTGCTTCAATCAATGTTGAAGAGCCGCTGGTTGGTTCAGTTGCTTTTAATAAGCGCGAACAGGGGCTTTTGATTATTCAGCCCATTATTGTTGACGAGCTATGTTTTGAGCCAAAAATTCGAGCCCAGCGTGTGGAACAAGTCAGAAAGTCAGGTATGGCCTCAGTAGCCACTATCTACAAGTTATTGCGACGTTACTGGCAACGAGGGCAAAAACCAAATTCACTATTGCCGGATTATAAAAATAGTGGTGCTCCAGGGAAAACGCGTGCAGCAAGTGGCCAGGCAAAGATTGGACGATCCAGAAAGTTTGGTGATGGTGAAGGGATGAAAGTCACGCCAGATATTGAACGCCTATTCCGGCTCACTATTGATAAGTATATTCTCAGCGCGGATGGTTTAAAAACAACGGTTGCCTATCGGCGTTTTTCCGATCTATTCGAACAGTATTATCCACAAGTTGAAAAAGCGAACAGGCCTACAATTCGCCAGTTCCGATATTTTTATAATCGTGAATATAAAAAAGCACAGCGGTTGGAAGCCAGAACACATCCGGGAATCTATAAGAAAGATGTTCGACCACTAACCAGTACAGCTACAGCCAGTGTTCTAGGACCTGGAAGCCGGTATGAAATTGACGCTACCATTGCTGATATCTATCTGGTGGATGATGAGGATCGCAGTAAAATTATCGGGCGACCAACGATTTATATCGTTATTGATGTGTTCAGCCGGATGATAGCGGGTTTTTATATCGGTTTTGATAATCCGTCTTATGTGGTCGCTATGCAGGCTGTCGTTAATGCCTGTATTGATAAAACTAATATTTGTACTCAACTTGGTGTTGATGTCAGCCTGGATGAGTGGCCTTGTATCGGTTTACCTGATGTGATTTTGGCTGATCGTGGGGAAATGATGAGCCATCAGGTAGATGCTTTGATTTCAGGGTTTAACTTGCGTATCGAGAGTGCGCCACCAAGACGAGGTGATGCTAAAGGTATCGTCGAAAGTTGCTTTCGTACCCTGCAGGCGGAATTCAAACCTTATGTTCCAGGTGTAGTTGTGGGGAACAGAGTCAAAAAGCATGGCGAGCGAGATTACCGCCTTGATGCGGTCATGCCAATAAGTGATTTTTCGCAAATCATATTACGGACCATTCTGTTCAGAAATAACTATCATGTCCTGGATAAATACGACCGAGATGCGGATTTACCTGCAGATCTTCCATCAATACCAAGAGATTTATGGAATTGGGGTATGCAGCACCGTGTTGGCGGATTGCGTCAGGTTGACCCCTTGCAACTACAAGTAGCCCTTCTGCCCCGACGTAAAGTCTCCGTCTCCTCTCTTGGTGTGAACATGTGGAGTCTTTATTACACTGGGACTGACCTTCTTCGGGAAGGTTGGTTACACCGAAGTACTGAGGTGAATCGACCTGAATCTCTAGAAGCCGCCTATGATCCCGCCAGTGCAGATACTATCTATTTATTTCCTCAGACGGGGAGTCGCATCTATTGGGAATGTTCTTTGACTGACAGAAGCCGCCAATTCCGGGGGATGACATTTTGGCAAGTTTGGGATATCCAAGCTGAAGAAAAACATAACAAAGCAAACGTCAAACTTATCGAAGATGCTAAGAGACGAGAATTGGATGCGTTTATCAAGAGTAAAACTGTTGATGCAATAAAACAGTCCCCATCTGTAACTGAGTCGGGCAAGAAACGGATTCAGCAGATTAGAGCTAATAAGAAAAGTGCACGAGATGCTGAGCGGCAAAATAGGGCTAAATCAGTAACGGTGGCTCCCGGCAAACCTCTGGCCGATGTCATGCCACTCAATCCAGCTGATGATGATTACAGTCTTCCACATTTTGTGCCGGAATTATTTGATGACGGCCAGGGGAATGCTGAATGAGTACTTATAAAATCAAAGCGATTTATCGAGATACAGGTGTTTCAGCTTATACAGGTAATCCATTTATTGAAGCCTTGCCGCCATTGCAAGAGTCGGTTGATAGCGCAAATGCATTACGTTCTGGCATGATTTTTCACTCGGAGGATCTTCAAAAAGCCAGAATTGTTCGTGCTCATAATATTTGCCGAATAGCAGATGAATTCTTTCAGCCATTGGGTGCGCACATGTTGCTGAGTGAGAGGGTTTCTTTGATGATCCGTGGCGGCTATGTAGGACGGAATCCTAAAACAGGCGATTTGCAGCGACATCTGCAAAACGGATATGAACGCGTGCAAACAGGTGATCTTTCCACATTCAGGTTCGAAGATGCAAAATCTACTGCCCAAAGTATGTTATTGATTGGTTGTTCGGGAAGCGGGAAAACAACCTCGTTGGGGCGAATTCTTCAAACCTATCCACAGGTGATATACCACGCTGAATTTAATTTCGAGCAGGTGGTTTATCTCAAAGTGGATTGCTCACATAACGGATCTTTGAAAGAAATATGTTTGAATTTTTTCAGATCCCTGGACAAGGCTCTTGGTACCAATTACGAAAAAACATACGGTCTTAAGCGTCGAAATGGTATTGAAACACTATTGGCGTTAATGGCGCAAACAGCTAATGTGCATGCATTAGGGTTATTGGTGATTGATGAGATACAACATCTTAGCCGGTCACGATCTGGTGGTTCGGAGGAAATGCTGAATTTCTTCGTCACCATGGTCAACACGATCGGTGTACCAGTTATGTTAATTGGTACTCCCAAAGCCAGAGATATATTTGAAGCCGATCTACGTTCTGCCCGCCGTGGTGCAGGACTTGGCGCAATTTTCTGGGAACCGATGTCTCAGGGCCATCCGGATAAACCCAGTCAAGAGTGGATCGCTTTTACCAATAACTTATGGAAGCTGCAGCTGTTACAGAAACGAGATGTCTTGCTAACCGATGAGATCCGGGCCGTTTGGTACGATTTAAGCCAAGGTGTCATGGATATTGTGGTGAAGCTTTTCGTGTTAGCCCAGTTGCGGGCGTTGGCGCTTAACAAAGAGCGGATAACGGTTGGATTATTACGCCAAGTGTACGAGGACGAATTAAAGCCCGTTCATCCCATGCTGGCAGCTCTTCGGTCGGGTATTCCTGAAAAAATTGCTCAATATTCAGACTTGATGGTGCCAGACATGGATAAGCGTCTTATCCAGTTACAGCAAGATATTGCCGCGATGAAAGAACAGACGGCGGAACATATAGCCCTACAGCAGTTAGCGACAGAAGATGAGCGGCGAATTTACTTGCTGCTAAAAGATATTTACGACTCATCTCTTCTGGTGGCGACGGTCCGGAAAGCTTTTACGGAAAATCCGCAGCTGACGATAAGCCAGTTACTCCCCGTTGTTACCCAATGGCTATCTCAGCCTGCGGTTAAAGACGCAACAATGCCGAATGTTATTAACCAAGAAAAGTCGCCTGTTATTAAAGCTGATGTGTGGGAACAGCTACCATTCGATGATTTACGTTACATCAAGTCGCAGCATAAACAGGCGGTTGATGTACATGCAGAATTAAAATCAAAAGGGATGCTGCTAGATCTAAAATCTGTGCTGGTCAGAGCGAGCTAATGCGATGCGAAACTTTCCCGTGCCGTACCCTGATGAACTTGTATACAGTATGGTGGCGCGGGCTGGTATTTATCATGGGATTACCAGTCCCAAACAGTTGCTGGATGAAGTATTTGAGAACCGCAAGATGATTGCGACCTTGGATTTACCTTGTCACTTGCAGCCGATCTCCAGCCTGTTGCAAAGTACGGGTCGCTATAGCGTGGAAGAATTGGTTTATCAGCATACGTTGTTTCCTCTTTATGCGCCTTTTGTTACAGACACTCATAAAAGCCGGGCGTTACAGATGATGGCAGGGCGTTCTCAGGGAGCCGTTCATCTTATGCTTGGTGTGGCCGCTTCCCGTATTCAATCTAGTGATCGATTTAGATATTGTCCTGAGTGTATTAAAAATCAGCATCAGCACTATGGAGAATATTTTTGGCAGCGTAACTGGTTTTTCCCTGGTCTTGCGGTTTGCCCAGAACATGGCTCTCTTTCAATTTTAACGAATGGTAGTGGGTCTCACCGTCATCATTTCTTTGCTATGACCCCACAGAGTCCTGTGGATTGCGAACTATCATCGGTAAATGAAGAGCTTCTAAGGCTAGCAATCTATGCAAATAAATTTCTGAATATTTTGCCTGGATATTCACCAGACTTTGAACAATGGACATCTTTTTATCGCGATTTGGCTTCAGATCTTGGTTTTTGTCGGGGCAAGAATATTAATCATGGAGAGGTCCACGAACGGGTGCATGCCTGTTTTCATCCTTCTACTTTGATGCAGTTAAATCTTTATACCGATTCAGCTGCGGAGACTGGTTGGCTAAAGGGGATCTTTCGTAAACATCGAAAGGCGTTTAGTTATCTCGAACACGCAATAATCTGGCAAAGTTTTATGGCTGAATTTAAGCCTGAGGATGTCATTGAACGCGTGCGTCAAATCAAACCTTTCACCAAGATTGTTTTTGAAAATACAGCGTCATCGACGTTGTCTACTGATAATGAACATCTACGAAGTCAGAGAAAAACTTGGCAGAAATTAGTACTTCAATATGGCGTACTCAAAGCCCGCAATCGATCCCCAGGAAAAGCGTTATATGCTTGGTTATATCGAAATGACAAATCCTGGTTGATGGCATTTAATTCCGAACATAAAGCACAGCGTAAAAAGCCTGAACTAAAAGCAGATTGGCATCGGCGGGATTTGGTGGCAATACGGCAATTACGTGATTTGATTCAAGGGATTGAGACTTATTATGCAGGGCCGCGTATTTCTGCTAACTTCCTTTTATGTAAATTGCAGCAGAGTAGCACCATTGAGAAAAATTTGGATAAGTTGCCGCTGGTTAGAATGTTTTTGCAGCGATACACAGAAACTATAACTGAATACCAGATACGGCGATTAACTAATACATGTGTAGAGATGATCCGACAGGGTGAACCATTGAAAAAATGGTTGGTTATGCGTAAGGCTGGTTTAAGCCAGGAACGGCTTAGGCCAGATGTTCAGATAGTACTCAATGAATTACAGTTATTTTAACAGGTGATTGAGTGACGAAAATCAAAGGATTTAACGATGATTCGCTTGTGGTTCACGTTGGCGATTTTTTCCGATATAACAATGTCCCTTACTGGTCTGTGAGTCTGTGGTGTCGTCCTATTCAGGAAAAAAAGTATACTCGATTAGCCAATTTACCCCTGCTTTGTCGAGGTAAATTGCTTAACAGTACCAAGCCACAAAGTCGTCGAGTTGACCGAGTAATCACATTTAAACCAGGTTATCAGATCTCTGCAACTACCTTGTCGGTGTTTCCAGATTTAAGTACTTTTCAATCAGTTAAAGACAAAGAAAGTATCCAGAACGCATTCTGTTTTAATGTTAAAAACGGTGACTTGGTTGTTATGCCTCAACTTGAATTGGCGAGAGGGATTTTTCTGATTAATTCCTATCTATGCCGTGCCTGTTTGAATAGCAAAACCTTACCATTAGAGTTTGATGTTCGCTTCGATCCAACCAGGAATCATGTCGATATTCATGTGCTAAAAAATAATACTTTCCCTAAAAGTGCGTTTAATCAAAGCGGTACGAAGCAATTGCTTGCCTGGTTGCTTACAGATCCATCAGCTATGGCATCATATCAAAGTATTTATCGACACTATCAGTTGCATCGTGAATTTAAAGGGAAGCTAGAAAGTTGGCGTTTTAGCTTTGATCCCCCTGACATGAATAATTGGCAACTTCACGTTAAAGGTCGTTATAGCGGTAATAAATCAATGTACTTGGTTGAGGAAATCATTGGTGTTGTGTTTGATGTTGATATTCCAAGTAGTATTGCATTTATTAATCCGGACTTTTTCAAGCGAGATACCAAAGATCAATCAGCCAGGGCGGATTCTGGAGGTGTTAACTGGCTGAATAATAAAGACGAGTTTGAAATTGATGATGATCTGACAGGTTCGGATCAGAATGAGACCTTGGCCTTGGAAAGTGATTTATCCTGGATTCGTTTTACTAAGTCATTTGATGTCTATAAGCAAGAACAGGTGAAAGACAGCAGTAAGCTGGTCATAAATGAACATGCCGAAAAGGAAGCTGGTCGAGAAGCCAGCACTAATGAGCCGCATCAGGGCGGCACTTTACCTGCCGCAGATGTCGGTGGCAAGCAGGATATTACTGATAGAGAGCGACAGTTTGCCAGCCGCTTTAAAAGCTTTGATCATATGCTGCAAGTGTTAGTCAGCAAACATAAATGCTCGATTATTCAGCAAGAAACATTGGCATTACCAAAAGTAGGTCGGAGTAAACAGCATCAACTGGAAAATGGCTCGCCTCGTGCCATCAGAGCAGTATGTGTTCGATACCAATCGAATGAAGCCGTCGTACTTGAGGTTGATACTTCGGATGGGATCAAGATGCTGTCGACCAAAATGATTTTCAGCTCAGATGAACGGGACTGGATTGAGCATTTCACTCAGATCCGAAGAGGCATTGTTTCAAAGTCGATATCTTGGCCAAACGACCTGCTGGACACTTTCTTTGGCGAGAAAAATCATGTTGGTATTCATCATCCCAAGCACCAAGGGGCTGTGGTGGGTAATATACCTGTGGAGTCGATTGAAGGTTGGGCATTGAGGTTTTTTCATCTATTAAGCCAATAGTAAATCACATATCAAAAGAATAGTGGTCATCATATTGACACACACATTTGTATCAATTACAAAGACAGACTACTAGGATAGTTGCATGCAGCCTTCAGTGGTTAACTGTGCTAACGACCTGGCTCAGCTGCTTGGCAGCATGGATGTTTTAGCCCATAGCCATAGATAACAAGGAATAAAATGCCTAACGCACGATACTTCGAAGAACAGTTGACGACAGTTAACCAGTCTCAGCGGGAGCGCCTATTCCACATCGATTTTAAACTCTACTTCCTAGGGTCGGTGAACCGCACTGATCTGGTATCACGTTTTGGTATCAAGGAAGCAGCAGCTTCTCGAGATCTCTCACTTTATAAAGAGCTTGCTCCTAGAAACATCGAATATGACACTAAAGCTAAAACTTATATACAGCGAGAAGGCTTTACCCCGCTTTTTGAATACACCGCCAGTCAGGCTTTTGCTGCCTTACTACATGGTTTTGCCGATGATTTTGTTGGCAATCAGAAGTCCATGGTCACGTGTGAGGTACCTACACAGATTAATTTCCCCAATATCGCCACGTTGGCCTGTATCACGTGCGCTATTCATAACAAACGGGTTTTGAGGGTTCAGTATCGGTCGTTGTCGAGCGGTATCAGTGAACGAGATATCGTACCTTTTGCTCTGGTCGATAATGGGCTGCGTTGGCATGTTCGTGCTTACGATAGAGCCTGCAAGCGTTTTGCGGATTTTGTTGTAAACCGCATTGAGTTGCCGAAATTGATAGAAGACGAAATCCCCGAAGAGCATACCAAATCGGCTGATTACCAATGGAACAGAATCTTAGATTTGAACATTGTTCCGCATCCTGGCCTGACTCAACCAGATACCATCGCAACCGAGTATGGGATGGTAAACAACATGTTGAAAATCCAGGTTCGAGCGGCTACTGCTGGCTATGTGCTACGTCACTGGAAAATTGACTGCTCAAAATATCATATCTTGTCCTGTGATGAATATCATTTATGGTTACAGAATACAGCAATGTTATACGGGGTAGACAATTTGTTGCTTGCGCCCGGTTATGAGCCTGAAACTCAAGAGAATAAACAGTAATGACGTTGATATCCCTAAAAGATTTAGAAGCACACCTTTGGCACGCAGCTCATATCATTACCGGGCCTATCGATGCATCGGATTACAAAACATACATATTTCCAATCTTATTCTTTAAGCGTATCTGCGATGTATATGACGAAGAGTTTCAAGATGCGATGGAAAAGGTTAGTGATGCTGAGCTTGCCAAAGGCGAGATGTTCCACCGCATCCAAATTCCTGCCTATTGCCACTGGAAAGATGTCTTTGCCGAAACCAAAGACCTTGGCCAGGCGTTGAAGGATGCGTTTAGAGGCATCGAATTAGCTAACCCAAAATTGCACGGAATATTTGGTGATGCCAGCTGGACCAATAAAGAGCGCTTATCTGATGAACTCTTAGCGACGCTGCTTAATCACTTCAATAAAGTGAATCTGGGCGTAGCCAGTGTTCGTAACGACGATATGGGCCGCGCATACGAATACCTGATTAAACGCTTTGCGGATAAGGCCAATAAAAAAGCGGGTGAATTCTATACCCCTCGTACTATCGTTCGCTTAATGGTTAACATCCTTGACCCCCAAACAGGTGAAAGCGTTTACGATCCTGCGTGTGGTACAGGTGGTATGTTGCTTGAAACTATCCATCACGTAAAAGAAAACGGTGGTGATCCACGTCTGCTTAAAATCAAAGGCCAGGAAAAAAACCTTACCACCGAAGCCATTGCTCGTATGAACCTATTTCTGCACGGCCAGGAAGATTTTGACATTGTTCGTGGTGATACCCTGCGTGAGCCTAAATTTTTGGTGAGTGATAGCCTAGAAACCTTTGATTGTGTAATCGCCAACCCGCCATTTAGCCTCAAAGAATGGGGCTATGATCTCTGGTCTGCTGATCCTTATGGCCGTAAACAATATGGTTTAGCGCCTAAAACCAACGGTGACTTTGCTTGGATACAGCATATGTTTGCCTCATTAAATGAGCAAGGGCGCATGGCAGTGGTGTTGCCACATGGCGTGCTATTCCGTGGTGGATCAGAAGGGCAAATTCGTACAAAGTTGTTAAAAGAAAACCGCATCGAAGCCATCATCGGCGTAGCGTCAAATCTGTTTTATGGTACAGGCATTCCGGCCTGTATTTTAGTTCTGCGCAAATCACGCCCAGCCGATCATCAAGATCACGTACTGATCATTAATGCAGATGAGATATTCACCAAAGGCCGTGCGCAAAATACCTTGTCCAATGAGCAAGCCGATGAAATTTTTAACATCTATCGCCAGCAAGAAGCCTTAGGCCCAGAAGCTGAAGAAATCGAAGGTGTTGCACGCTGGGTTGCGTTAACTGAGATTGAAGAAAACGACTTCAACTTGAATATCGCGAGATATGTGCAAAAGCCACTTGAAGAAGAAACTATCACGGTGGAAGAGGCACTAAAGGACTTCCAGAAAAAGTTAGCCGCATTAGAACAAGCAGAAAACGAATTAGAGACCCTGCTTACCCAAGAAGGGTTCAACATATGAGTATATTAAATAATAAGAAGCTAGAGGATTTACTCTGGGGTGCAGCCGAGTTTTTGCGCGGCCAAATCGATGCCTCAGACTACAAGCAGTACATCTTCCCGCTGCTATTTTATAAGCGCCTGTCGGATGTGTATTTGGAAGAGTATACCGAAGCTTTGGAGATCCATGAAGGCGATGCCGAATACGCCGCCATGCCTATGTTCCACCGCTTTGATATCCCACAAGAAGCCCGCTGGGAAAAGGTGCGTCACACTAGCAAAAATATTGGTGATGCCATTCAAAACGCGCTGCGTTTAGTTGAAGCCAACAACCCCCGTTTACATGGCGTGTTTGGTGATGCCCAGTGGACCAATAAAGAGCGCCTGCCCGATCACCTGCTAGCTGATCTGATTGAGCATTTCAGCAAAATTCCGTTGGGCATTAAGTCGGTTGCACAAGATGACCTGGGTGAGGCTTATGAATACCTGATCAAAAAATTCGCCGACGACTCCGGCCATACCGCTGCGGAGTTTTATACCAACCGTACAGTCGTGCACCTAATGACGCGTATCATGGGCTTAAAGCCCGGTGAAGCGGCTTACGACCCAACCTGCGGTACAGGTGGCATGTTGCTAAACGCGGCAATGGACTTGCGTTCGCAAGGGCAAGAGTGGCGAGGCGTTCATTTGTATGGTCAAGAAGTAAACCTACTCACTTCGGCGATCGCGCGAATGAATATGTTCCTGCACGACATTGAAGAGTTCGATGTGCTACGCGGCGACACCCTGGCTGAACCTAAGTTTATTGAAAACGACCAGCTTAAGCAGTTTGATGTGATTTTCGCCAACCCGCCATATTCGATTAAAAAGTGGAACCGCGATAAGTTCGCTGCCGACCCTTACGGCCGCAACCTCTACGGTGTACCACCACAAGGTTGTGCGGATTATGCGTTTTATACCCATATCATCAAGAGCCTAAAACCCGACACTGGCCGCGCCGCAATGCTCTGGCCTCATGGCGTCTTGTTCCGCGATTCTGAGCACAGCATTCGCAAGCAGGTAATCGAGTCCGACATTATCGATGCGGTGATTGGCCTTGGGCCCAACCTGTTTTACAACTCGCCGATGGAATCTTGTGTGGTGGTGCTCAACTGCAATAAGCCTGCTGAACGAAAAAACAAGGTGTTGTTTATCAATGGTGTGGAACACGTTACCCGTGAACGCGCCCACAGCCGCCTGTCTGATGATGATTTGAGCGTGCTTTGCGAGGCTTACTTTAAGCCTGAGAAGCAGAGCGGCATTACTGCCTTGGTGGATATCGATACCATCAAAGAGAACCTCTATAACTTATCGATACCGCTTTATGTACAGCCAAAAAGTAATGACGACACACATGATATTGAGCATGCCATAGAAACATGGAAAGTCAGCCGGGTGAAACTAAAAAAACAAGCTAATGAATTATTTAAAATCCTAAAAGAGCTTGAGTTTGAAGTCGACGGTGGAGATATACTGTAATGAATGATAAACAAACCGTTAAGTTTGGTGATATTTGCCGCGAAATAAAAATAACCACCAAAGATCCGATTAACGATGGCTATACTCGCTATATTGGACTGGAGCATTTGGATTCGGGATCCCTTAAAATTAAACGTTGGGGGATTATTGTTGAGGATAATCCAAGTTTCACTCGAGTCTTTAAAAAAGGAAATCTGCTTCTTGGTAAACGCCGCCCTTATTTAAAAAAAGCTGCTATTGCAGAATTTGACGGAGTTTGCTCTAGTGACATTATCGTTATAGAACCTAAAATTGATATTGATATATTAAGCTTGATTTTATTATCAAATAAATTTTGGCAATGGGCTATAAAGAACTCATCTGGTTCACTATCGCCTAGGACTAAGTTTAAATCCCTTGCCGAATTAGAGATAAATCTGCCTAACACCAAGGAGATTGAAAGCCATCGTTTAACATTTAAAAAACTAAATAAATTGATACTATTGTCTGACGACTTTTATTCATCAGCTATAGAATTACGTGAAAGTATAAGAACTAATATCTTGTACCATGGGCGAAAAAAAAATGTTTTAATTAAAAATAGAAGTAAAACCTTTCCACAAGGGTGGGGGCTTTTACCGTTCACAGAAATAGTAGAAATAAACCCTGCGTATAAAATAAAATCTAAAGCTGTGAAATTTTGTGAAATGTCATTACTTGATGTTGACTCAAGATATATCTCTGGAGACTTAGAAAATCGCGAATCAAGTGGAGGCGGTTCTCGATTCAAAAATGGAGACATTTTATTTGCTCGCATAACTCCATGTGCAGAAAATGGTAAAATGGCTATAGTTAACTTTCTTGACGATGAAGAGATTGGTAAAGGCTCTACAGAGTTCATCGTTTTATCCCCAAAAAAAGTAAGTCCTTTATACCTTTATAGTTTATGTCGAACACCAAGAATCAGAAAATATGCAATAGATAGAATGGAAGGGACTACAGGTAGACAAAGAATCCCTTCATATATATTTGAAGATATAATGATTCCTGTTCCACCAGAAAATGAACGGGTAGAAATAGAAAATTTACTATTAAGAATAGAAGAACAAGTGGAGTCGGCACTATTAAAGAAACATGCAATATATAACTTAATCACTGCATATGCTGACTCATTGCTAGGAGAATAGTCAATGTTTAACGAACAAACCGTCACGGAAAATGGAATTATCGACCGCTTAAAGGGGTTAAGCGGGGTAAAGTGGACATACTGCCACGGGGAGAGTCTACCCAAACAAGCACAGGATATCTTTGTTGACGAGTGGCTTAAAGACGCGTTGTGTTCGTTAAACCCTGATATTGCCAAGCAACCAGATTACGCCGATGAAGTGATTTACAAGCTACGTGGTGTAGTGCTGGAAGCACGCCATACTGGCCTGGTAAAAGCCAATGAAAACTTTCATGAATGGCTAATGGCCGATAAGACCTTACCCTTTGGTGAGAATGGCGACCATATCACCATCAATCTGATTGATTTTGACAATATCAGCAACAACCACTTTGTGGTGTCACAACAGGTGCACTATATCGCGGCGACTGAAGTCTATTTTGATATTGTGCTTTATGTGAATGGTATTCCATTGGTGGTGGGGGAGGTGAAAACCGCTACCCGCCCTAGTGTGACTTGGCAAGATGGTGCCGCCGATTTTATGGGCGGTAAAAAGCACTACTGGAAGAATGTTGAACCTTACTTTGTATCCAATCTGCTATGTTTTGCCAGTGAAGGAAAAACCTTTGCTTATGGTGCCATCAACGCCCGGGTAAAAGATTGGGGGCCTTGGCACAATACCGACCAGCGTGATGATATTCTTCCCGGTTTGGCGTCAATATTAGATAGCTGTGAGGGTTTGTTAAACCCTCAAACCTTATTGCAGTTACTGGAATCGTTCGCGCTGTTTTCAACGGTGAAAACGGGCAAGAACACACCACCCAAACGCATTAAAATTCTACCTCGTTACCCACAGTTTGAAGCGGCCAAGCAAATAGTTGAGCGTGTGCGAAAAGGTTACCCGAAAAAAGGCCTGATCTGGCACTTCCAGGGCTCGGGTAAATCGTTATTGATGCTCTACGCCGCCAAAATGCTGCGTAGCGATAACGCCCTGAAAAATCCTACCGTATTAATCGTGGTAGACCGCCGTGACTTGGACAGCCAAATCAACGAGACCTTTGGCGGTGCCGACGTTAAAAACCTAATCAAAGTACAAAGCTGTAAAAAGCTCGGCGAACATATCGAACAAGACAGTCGTGGCATTTTGATTACCACCATCTTTAAGTTTAAAGATGTCGAGATAATTGAGGGTAACCCAAACGGCCTTAACAACCGCGACAACATTATTGTATTAGTGGACGAAGCTCACCGCACACAGGAGGGCGGATTGGGTGAGAAAATGCGCTGGGCCCTGCCGAATGCGCACTTCTATGGTTTAACCGGTACTCCGATTTCTGGTATTGACCGCAATACCTTCAAGCTGTTCGGCGCCGAAGAAGACCCTGGCCGCTACATGAACCGCTACAGCTACAAGCAATCAATCCGCGATGGCGCCACTAACCCGGTGAGGTTCGAACCACGCTTAGCCGAGCTAAGGGTAGACCGCGATGCGATTAACCTGGAATTTGAGCAGCTCGCCAAAGATAATAACCTGGACGACGAAGAAAAGGCCGCACTATCAAAACGTGCGGGAAAATTAGCGGTGATGCTCAAAGCGCCCAAACGAATGGCAGCCGTCAGCAATGATATTGCCGAGCACTTTAGCAGCCACGTAAAGCCGAAAAAGATGAAAGGCATGGTGGTGGTGTACGACCGCGATGCCTGCGTGCAGATGTACTACTTGCTCGGTGAAAAGCTCGGCTTTGACGCCGTTGAAGTGGTGATGAACGTCGACCAGGCACCCGTAACAGCCGAAGACGGCGGTAAAAAAGATAAGCTCAATAAAGACTGGCGTAAGTGGCACGACGATTTAGAGCTGCCGATTAAACAAGCAGATTTTGAGCGTTGGCAGCAGATTGATGCCGAAGACCAAACCCAGAAAGACTTAATCGAAAGCTTTAAAGACCCTAAGCATCCGTTGCAGTTGATCATCGTCACCGCCAAGTTACTTACCGGCTTTGACGCGCCTATCTGCTACTGCATGTACTTGGATAAACCGCTGCGCGACCACACTCTGCTGCAGGCCATGTGCCGCACCAACCGGTTGTACGAAACAGACGATGTGCGCAAAGACATGGGCATGATCATTGATTACCTCGGCGTGTTTGAAAACCTGCGCACCGCGCTGGCCTACAACCCGGAAGAAATCGATGGCGTGGTAGAAGGCATTGAAGCTTTTAAAGAATTATTACCCGCCCAGTTAGATAAGTGTTTGTCCTTCTTCCCAGGTGTAGATCGCACCTTAGAAGGCTTCGAAGGGATTATGGCTGCGCAAGAGTGCTTGCCAACCAATGAAAAGCGCGATGAATTTGCTGCCAGCTTCGGCGTGTTAGCCAAGCTATGGTCGGCCATTAACCCAGACACCTTCTTAGCCCCGTATCGCAAAGACTATAAATGGCTGGCGCAGATTTACGAATCAGTGCGCCCAGTTGGCCAAACCGGCGCTTTGGTGTGGGCGGCTCTTGGCCCTGAAACAATCAAGATGATCCACGAACATACCGATATCAATCGCATCCGCGACGATATCGATGAGCTGATCATGGATGAGCACGCCATTTTTATGCTAACGGATAAAGAGCAGGAGCAGCGCGCAAAGCGGCTCGAAATTGACTTGATGGGCCGCCTGCGTGGCAGTAACGACTCTAAGTTTGTCGAGTTAGGTGAACGCTTAGAAAAACTGCGCCAAGACTACGAAGCCGGTGTGATCAAAGCTATCGACTGGTTAAAAGGTCTGTTAGATGCAGCTAAAGACACGGTGCAAGCCGAGCGCGAAACTGGCGAACATGTCGTGACAGAAGAGGACAACAAGCAGGCATTAACTAAACTCTTCTTGGAAACCCGCCCAGAAACCACGCCGAAACTAATCGGCGATGTGGTAGAGCAGATCGACAAGATCGTAAAAGCCACCCGTTTTGAAGGCTGGCAAAACTCCAACAGCGGTCCAAGAGAAATTCAAAAGTCTCTACTGGTGACGTTAGCACAGTTTGGATTGGGCAAAGATAAAGAGCTGTTCCAAAAGGCGTATGGGTATATAGAAGAGCATTATTGATGGCAGTTTGCGACCGAGTGAACAACGACAAGGAGGTTTAGGATGCTAAAGAAAATTCAGCACATTAAAAAGCTTGGTGTGTTTGACGATTTTAGCTGGGATAGTGAAGTTAAAAACAAAGGCGGCGCCGTTCAGAACTTTGTTGATATCAACATCATCTATGGGCGCAACTATTCCGGTAAGACCACACTGTCGCGTATTGCTCGTGCTCTAGAGACACGCACTTTATCAGACAAATATGGCGCGCCTTCTTTTCAACTAAAATTTGCTGACAACTCAGATGTAACACTCACGGCCTTAACCACCCACGACAAGAACATTCGCGTTTTTAATGAAGACTTTATTAGAGATAACCTTCGATTTATCACTAATCCTGACGACAGCATTGAGCCATTTGCCATTTTAGGCGATGACAATAATAAGATCGAAAAAGAGATTGAAACTCTGGTAATGATTCCAATTTATTGATAGTGATTTATTGTCATGTAGTACCCGATGACTTTGTCATGCAGTTCAACTGAC